>JBOGGH010000698.1:0-1831 GCA_050743905.1 Acidimicrobiales bacterium | reverse complement strand
GTGCCTGGATGGCCACCGCCGCCCGGCGCGCCACCGCCGGGTGCCGTGCCACCTCCCGGCGCCGTGCCCCCACCCCCGCCGGGCGCCGTGCCACCACCCCCGCCCGGCGTCGTGCCCCCGCCCGGACCGGGGCCGGAACAGGTCCCGGTGGGTGCCCCCCCTTACCAGCAGGCGGGCGGCGAGGCCACGGCCGAGCCGTTCCTGGGCGAGGTCCTGGACCACCTGCCCCACGGGTTGGTGGTCACCCGGGCCGACGGGGCGATCGTCCTCGTGAACCAGACCTTCGCCGCCATGACCGGCCTGGCCATGGACGACCTGCTCGGAGAGGACGTCACGGCGGTCTTCTCCCTCGAGATCTCCGGCGGCGGCGTATCGGGGATGGCGCCGCCGCCGGAGCCCACCGCCCAGGGCGGCGGGTGGATGGCCGCCATGCTGGGCGAGGCGGGCCCCGGGCACCGGCTGCGGGTGCGGCTCCCCTCGGGCGAGCTGCTCGTGGTGCGGGCGAGCGGCCGCCGCGTGCGGAGCCGGTTCGCCGGGGACTGCGTGGTCACGCTGGTCCAGGCCACAGACGGGCTCCCGGTGCCGGCGGCCGGCGATGCCTCGGTGGAGGAGCTGCTGGACAGCGTGGAGGAGGGCATCGTCTGCTGCGACGCCGCCGGCACCGTGGTGCTGGCCAACACCGCGGCGCGGCTCATGCACGGCCTGCCGGTGGACGAGCCCATGGTCGGCCTCCCGTTCCCGGCCGAGACCGCGCTGCGCACCCCCGACGGCACGCCGGTGCCGGCAGCGGCCCACCCGCTCCTGGAGGCGCTGCGCAGCGGGATCCCGGTGACCGCGCGCTTCGTGCGCCACAACGGCGTGGACGGCGCGGTGCACGTCGCGGTGTCGGCCCGCCCGCTGCCCCCCGGGGGCCCGGGCGGGGCGATCGCCATGGTGCGCGACGTCAGCGCCGAGCACGCCAAGCAGGAGAGCCTCGAGTACTTCGCCCTCCACGACCCGCTCACCGGCGTGGCCAACCGCTACCTCCTCCTGGAGGAGCTCCGGCGGATGCTGGACGGCCTGGCCCGGCGGGGCGGGTTCGTCTCCCTCATCTACCTCGACCTCGACAACTTCAAGGACGTCAACGACGTGCACGGCCACGAGGTGGGCGACGAGGTCCTCCGGGCCATCACCCGCCGCCTGCAGCGGGCCGTCCGGGGCGAGGACGTGGTGGCCCGGATCGGCGGCGACGAGCTGGTGGTGGCCCACGTCACGGCCGACCGGCTCTCGGACGCCGACACGGTGGTGGCGCGGGTGCGCAAGGTGCTCTCGGCGCCCTACCGGTTCGGGAACCTGGTGCTGGACGTGGGCGCGTCCGTGGGCTGGGTCAGCACCGCCACCGGGGAGGAGAGCGCGGAGGAGCTGATCAGCGAGGCCGACCGCGCCATGTACGACGAGAAGCGTCGCCGGTCGGCCCAGGGTCGCGGGGTGGCGGGGTGACCCGCGCCGTGTTCGACACGGTGCTCCCGCCCGGCGGGGACGAGGCGGTCCGGGAGGTCGCGCGGGCCGGCCTGGGCGCCTTCCAGCACCAGGGGATCGACCTGGAGATCGTGCGCTCGCGCCCCGACTGCCTGGTGGTGCGCAGCTCGGTGCGGCCGCCTGTCGACCCGGCACGGGGGCGGGCGTTGGTGAGCGAGTGGCTGGGGTCGTTGCCCCGCCACGTCCACGGGACCGAGGGCACCGTGCTCGAGACGCCGAGCACGCAGGCCGCCGGCCGCCGTTGCATCCACACGCTGCTCTGGAGCACGAGGTCGGGGTCGGCGCCCGCCGGGCCGGTGCCGATGGCTACGCC
>JBOGGH010000697.1:0-1836 GCA_050743905.1 Acidimicrobiales bacterium | reverse complement strand
GGCCGGCCCTACGGCGGCCGCGTCCGGCCCGGCGGGAGGGCCACCGGCCGCTGCCCGCGGGGCCCTACGGTCGGCCCTCGAACGCCTGGTCTCCACGGCCGGTGGCCCGCCGGGAGCGATCGCCGTGGTCCAGCGCGGTCCGGCCCGGCGCGTGGTCTCGGCGGGGGTGGTGGCCGTGGGCAGCCACCGGGCGCCGCAGGCCGATGACCACGTGCGGATCGCCAGCGTCTCCAAGGCGCTCAGCGGGGCGGCCGCGCTGGCGCTCGTGGCCAGGGGCGACCTCTCGCTCGGCACCACGGTGGGCCAGGTGCTGCCGACACTCCCGGCGGCGTGGGCGACGGTGACGCTGGCCGAGCTGCTCGGCCACACGAGCGGGGTGCCGGACTTCAGCGCCAGCCCCGCGTTCCGTGAGGCGCTGGTGGCGTCGCTCACCACCGCGCCGCCGCCCCGGCAGCTCCTCGGGTACGTGGAGGGGGAGTCGCTGGCGTTCGCACCGGGCAGCCGGTACGCCTACTCCAACTCGGACAACGTGATCGTGGGCCTCATGGTCCAGGCGGTGACCGGCCAGCCCTACCAGGCGGTCCTCGCAGCCGATGTGGAGCGGCCCCTCGGCCTCGCCCAGACCACCCTGCCGTCCACGGTGGCGCTCGAGGCCCCGTACCTCCACGGGTACGACGCCGGGCAGGACGGTCCCGAGGACGTGAGCGAGGCCTTCACACCGGGGTGGGCCTGGGCCTCGGGGGGCGTGGTCTCCACCCCGGCCGACGCCAACCGCTTCGTCCGGGGGTACGTCCGCGGCGCCACCACGGACGCGGCCACCCGGCGGCAGCAGTTCCGGTTCGTCCCCCACGCCTCCTCCGAGCCGCCGGGGCCGGGCGCCAACGCCGCCGGGCTGGCCATCTTCCGCTACCGGACGGCCTGCGGCACCGTCTACGGCCACACCGGCAACACGGCCGGCTACACCCAGTTCGTCGCGGCGTCGGCCGACGGCTCGCGCTCGGTGAGCGTGACCGTGAGCCGCCAGCTCTCGCCGGCCACGGCGCCCCGCCGGTTCGCCCGGCTGCGGCGGGTGTTCCGCCTGGCGGTCTGCGCGGCCATGGCCCGCTGAGCCTCCCGCACCGGGCGGCCTACCCGGCGTCGCGCTCCAGCGCGCCCACCGCCTCCTCGCCGAGGTCCAGGGGCACCACCACCGGCTCGGGCTCGGGCCGGGGCGTGCGGACGCCCACCACCATGAGCGCCAGCGCCGCCAGGGCCAGGGCCGCGCCGATGCCGAAGACCACGTCGAGCCCGTGGGTGGCCACGGCGTCGGCGTGGGCCGCCGCCGCCGGGGCGAGGTCCGGCGCGCCGAGGCGCACGTGATGGGTGACCGAGTCGAAGGCGGTGACCAGCACGGCCAACCCCACCGCACCGCCGAGCTGCTGGGAGACGTTGACCAGGCCGGAGGCCGCACCGGCGTCCTCGGGGGCCACCTCGGCGAGGGAGGCGGAGGTCAGGCTCACGAACGCCGCGCCCATCCCGCAGCCGATGAGCACCATGGACACCACGAGCCGCCCGTACGGCGTGGTGGCCTGGGTCCCCACGGCCGAGGCCAGGCCCAGCGTCACCGCCACCGCCCCCATCGCCATCACGGCCTTCTGCGGGAGCCTGGGCACCAGGACCCGGCTGGCGAACTGGGAGGAGAGGAAGACGGACGCCGGCATGGGGAGGAAGGCCACGCCGGCCAGCAGCGGCGAGTACCCCTGGACGTCCTGGAAGAACTGCGAGAGGAAGAAGAACATCCCGTACATGCCGGCGTAGAGCAGGGCGCGGGCCACGTTGGCCGAGCTGCGGGTGGCG
>JBOGGH010000696.1:0-1843 GCA_050743905.1 Acidimicrobiales bacterium | reverse complement strand
GACCACGCCCACCACCGCGCCCGCGACCTTCCCGCTGCTCGGGGTCTACGCGGGCCCCGGCGCCGTCACCTCGGCCGAGGCGGTGGACGGGGCGCTCCGCGGCCGGGTCCGCTACGCCATGGACTACCTGGCCGACACATCGTGGACAGCCCTGGCCGACCCCTCCTGGCTGGCGCAGTCGTGGGCCGGGAGCCCGTTCGACATGGTCATCGGGGTGCCCATGCTGCCGGTCCACGGCGCCACCCTGGCCAAGGGCGCGGCGGGCGCCTACGACGCCGAGTTCACCCTCCTGGCCCAGCGCCTGGTGGCCGACGGCCTCGGCGGCTCGACGCTCCTGGTGGGCTCCCAGCCGGACGACGACACCACCCCGTGGTACGTGCGGTCGGTCACCGCCGCCGGCTGGTACGCGGCCTACTGGGACCGGATCGAGGCCGCGATGTCGGCCGTGCCCGGGACGTCCTTCACCTTCGAGTGGGACCCCGGGGACTCGGGCACCTCGCCGGTGCCGCCCTCGGCCATGTACCCGGGCGACGCCGCGGTCGACATGATCGGCACGGACGCCTTCGACGAGGTGCCGGCCGGCGTCCCGGCGTCCCAGCAGTGGGCCGGCGTGCTCGACCGCACCTACGGCCCCACATGGACGGCCACCTTCGCCGACGACCACCACAAGCCGCTCGCCGTGGCCATGTGGGGCGTGGTGCCGACCGCCGACGGCGGGGGAGGGGACTCGGCGGCCTACGTCACCGACGTCCTCGCCTGGGCGGCCCGCCAGGGTGTCTCGCTCTGCGTGCTGTGGGACTACGGGGACTGGGCCGTCAGCGGGGGCGGGTTCCCGGCCGCCTACGCCGCCCTGGTGACCGCGGTGGGATCCGCCGCGGACGCCGTGACCAGCGGGAACGGGGGGGCGTCCCCATAGGCCCGCCGGGCGGGACGCCGCGCAGACGGGCGCGGGACGGGGCCTCTTTACCATCGCCGCCATGACGCCGACACCGGCTGCGGCGCCCCGGAGCGAGGACCGATGACCACCACTTTTTCGGAGCTGCAGACCATGCAAGACAGTCTGAGCGGAGGGACCACCAACCTCCTGCGGATGGCCAGGAGCGGGTGCGGGTGCGCCGTGGCGTTCGTGGCGCTCGCCCTCGAGGACCAGACCTTCGCCACGGCGCGGTACTCCTCCACACCCGACGAGGGGCTGGTGGGCCGCGAGGCCCTGGACGAGGTGGTGGCCCAGGTCTGGCACGACCCGCGCATCGCCCGCGGCGAGCCGGTGACCCGCTCGCTGCACCTGGGCGGCCGCTGGACCGGGCGCGGCGGCTCGCCGCTGGCCGTGGCCGTGGTCCCGCTGGGCGAGGGCGGCGAGCCGTGGGGCATGGTGGGCGTGGCCGACCCCGGCGACAAGATCTTCGGCCCCTCGGACATCGAGCTCCTGGGGCGCATCGCCAAGCGGATGGCCTCGTATCTCCGGGCGCGGCACGAGGTCCAGCAGCAGGCCGCCGATGCCGTGACCTACGGCACCGTGCCCACCGCCACCCCGCCCGCCGGCCACGGCGCGGACAGCGCCACCCGGTCGGAGCTCTGGTGGGCGGTGGAGTCGCCCGAGCGCGCCGCCGCGGCCGGCGACCGGCCGGCGCCCCCCACCACATGGGCGGCGCTCGCCGCGGAGGCCGCCCACGAGCTCCGCGGGACGATGGACGCCGGGCCACGCGGCGGCGAGGCCGGGACCTTCCCGCCGGCGCCCCCCGTGGTGCCGACGGTGTCCCGCTTCCCCTCCGGCCCGCCCGCGCCGCCGTCCTTCCGGGCCCGCGTGGTCGCCGAGTCGCCCGACGAGGCGGCACCCGCGGCA
>JBOGGH010000695.1:0-1844 GCA_050743905.1 Acidimicrobiales bacterium | reverse complement strand
GGTTCGATATGCACGGCGACATCGAGGCGGCTGGGGTGGGCGGTGAGCGGCTCGAGCCAGCCGTGGCCAACCTCGCGCGGGTAGCCGACGATGGCGAAACTGCGACACCAGCCCTCCCCGACGCGCAGGTTGCGGGGGCCGACCTCGATGGCGTCGGGACCGAACGGCGAGGGTGGTCGACCGGCTGCTCGGGGGATGCGGGGAAGTAGTCGGTTCATCGGTGTCCTTTCGGGTCCGGGGGGGAGGTCCCTGGGTGGGCGAGGGTGACCGGCTCGTCGGTGGTTGCTTGGCCGTCCAGCCCGGCGATGCGGGTGGTGCCGGCGGGATCGAGGGCGCGGGCCAGACACGCTGCGGCGGCGGCGCCGTCCGCGACGGCGAGGGTGACTCCAGCCGCGGCGAGCGCGGTGGCGGCTTCGTTGGCCCGACGGTGCAGGCGGCCGGCGGGGTCGTCGCCGGCCCCGTTGGAGTGGAGGCGGTGGCGGAGCACGACCAGTACTTCGCGGCGCAGCAAGTCCCTACGGTCAGCCAGGTCGGCCAGGAACCGGGCGTGACCGCGTGCGGCGGCCTCCAGGGCCGGGTGGGGCAGACCGGGTGCGGCGTCGAGCAGGGCGTCGATGGCCGATGTGAGGTCGACGGGCTCGGCTCGCACCAGGATCTCGACTGGCTCGCCGAGCGAGTTGAGGAATCGGGCGAAGCCGGCGACCAGCGCTTCTTGCTCGGCCGGGGTGCGCAGGCTGAAGGTGACGGCGCTGGCCCGGCAGATCACGGCCATCCCGTCGGCACCGAGGTCGATGACTCCGTCGGCGCGTACGGCGGTGATCGGGAGCCGCAGCGGCGCCGGGGCCGGGCCGGTTCCGATCGAGGCCGCCTGGTCCACGAACGCCTGGTTCACGAAGGTGGGGGTCGGGGTGATGCCGTCGGGGGCGGGCACGAGCCGGCGGGGGCTGCGATGGTGCCGCCACGCCGAGACGACCCACCGATCGGCCGCGATCCCCTCGAAGCGGCCCAGAGCCAACATGGCGGCCACCGCGCCTATCGGGACGGCGACCACCCCGAACACGGCCGGGGGGACGAGGTGGCGGGTGGCGGCATACCCGGCCCACAAAGCGACGGCAGTGACGGCCAGGATGGCCAGCTGGCGGGCGGTGAGTCCGGCCAGGAGCTTGTCGGGCCGCTCCACATCGGCCGGTATCCGCACACGTGACCTGTCGTTACGGGGGTAGTCGGCGTTGCGGTCGCGCGCGGTCACAGGCCGACTCCGGCGGCGAGGGCCTTGGCGCCCTTGTAGACGATGACGTCGCGCACGATCCGTCCCATCCCGCCGTGGCCGCGGGACCCGGAGAACACGACTCGGCTGACCCAGCCCGGGATCTTGACCAGCACCCAGCACAGACAGGCCGATACCAAGAGATCGACCAAGCCTCCGGTGGAGGCGATCCCGAGGTTGGACGGGCCGCCAGAGGCCAAGAACACCCGCAGCGCCGTGATCAGCACCAGCGATTGGGCGACCTGGACGGCCAGGGTGCCGGCGAAGGCCCGCCACCACAGCTTGGCCAGACCCTCGGTCTGGGGCAGGGCGTGGCAGACCAGGCAGATCGGTGCGGCGACGACGAGCAAGATGACCAAGGCCAGGCGGACGACGTAGGTGGCGAGCAGGACGATGGCCAAGACGGCGACCACCCCACCCAGGAGGACGACGAAGATCCCGCCGTCGGCGAGCGAGCCCAGAACGAGCTGGCGGAGCACGACGGTGGCCTGGGAGGGGTCGACGCCTTGGCCGAGCACCGCTTGGGAGAGTGAGTCGGCGGTCGAGATGACCAGGCCGGCGACGCTCAGGCTGGCGT
>JBOGGH010000694.1:0-1847 GCA_050743905.1 Acidimicrobiales bacterium | reverse complement strand
GCCGTGGCCGGGCCCCGCTTCAGCCGCCTGGCCGAAGGCCCGACGCGCCGGCCCACGGGGGCGAGCCGGCCCCCCTGCTGATCCGCAGCAGCCGGTTGTACTTGGCGAGCCGCTCGGAGCGGGCCACCGAGCCGATCTTCACCTGCCCGGCGCCGCTGGCCACGGCGAGGTCGGCGAGCCACTCGTCCTCGGTCTCGCCGGAGCGGGCGGAGACCACGGCGCCCATGCCGAGGGACGCCGCCCGGTCCGCCACGTCCAGCGCCTCGGTGAGGGTGCCGATCTGGTTGGCCTTCACCAGGACGGCGTTGGCCGCGCCCTCGCGGGCGGCCCGCTCGAGGCGGTCGAGGCGGGTGCAGAGCAGGTCGTCGCCCACGAGCTGGACGGTCGGGCCGAGGCGGGACCCGGCCAGCCGCCACCCCGGCCAGTCGTCCTCGGCCAGCGGGTCCTCCACCGAGACCACCGGGAACCGCTCCGTCCACCCGGTCACCGTGGCCACCACCTCGTCCGCCGTCATGGCCCGGCCCCCGAGCACGTAGGACCCGTCGACCCGGAGGAGCCCGCTGGCCGCCAGGTCGAGGGTGACGGCGACGTCGGTGCCGGGGTCCCGGCCGGACCGCGCGATGGCCTCGGTCACGAGGGCGATGGCCTCCTCGGCCGAGGCCGTGGGGGCGCCGAAGCCGCCCTCGTCGCCCACGAGCGTGGACGCGCCCCGCTCGGCCAGGAGGGCGGCGGCGGCGTGGTAGACGCCGTGCACCCACTCGACCGCGGTCTCGAGGTCGGGCGCGCCCAGCGGCACGGCCAGGACGTCCTGGACGTCCATCCCGCCGCCCGCGTGCAGGCCCCCGCTGACGATGTTCACCATCGGGAGGGGCAGCGACGGCCGCCGCGCACCGGCCAGGTGCCGCCAGAGCGGCACGCCCCGTGCCGCCGCCCCGGCCCGCGCACAGGCGGCGGAGACGGCGACGGTGGCGTTGGCCCCGAGCAGCGAGCGGTCCTCGGTCCCGTCGAGGTCGACCATGGCCCGGTCCAGGGCTTCCTGGTCCGTGACGTCCATGCCGGCCAGCCGCTTGCTGATGGGCCCCCGCACCGCCTGTAGCGCCCCCTCCACGCCCTTGCCGCCGAAGCGGCGGGGGTCTCCGTCGCGGCGCTCGACCGACTCGTGCCGGCCGGTGGACGCGCCCGAGGGGGCCTGCGCGAAGGCGGAGCGCCCGTTGACCAGCACCACGGTGGCCTCCACCGTGGGCGTGGCCCGGGAGTCCAGCACCCAGGCGGCCTCGACGCGCTCGATCGTGGGCGCGCTCATCGGCGGCCGCCCGCCCGCTCCACGGCGAGGGCGAGATCCCCCACGTCCCCCAGCCATCCCCGCAGCGCCTGCTCCCCCACCGAGCGCGCCCGCTCCCGCTCGTCCCCGCTCGCCAGGTAGTCCACCGGGGACTTGCCGAACAGCCGGGCCAGCATCACGGCGCCGGTGTGGCGCAGCGACCGGCCGGTGTCGGCCGGGCCCTCGTAGGCGTCCCAGAAGGCGCGCAGGGCGCCCACCGTGGCGGCCCGGCCGCCCGCCGGCTGGTCCCGGAGGGCCTTGAGCGCCAGGTGCGCGGAGAGCATGCCCACGTCGAAGGCCGGGTCGCCGGCGTGGACCACCTCCCAGTCGAGGAGCACCGGCGGGCCGGGCGCCACGAGGACGTTCTTCGGCGACAGGTCGCCGTGGACCAGGTGGCGCGCCGGGTGGGCCGCCGTCTCCCGGACCAGCGAGCCCAGCAGGTCCGCCAGCTCCGGGCGGCGCGCCGCCGTGGCCCGGTAGAAGTGGTCGAGGCGCAGGTCGTCGAAGAGCCGCCGGGGACCGTCGC
>JBOGGH010000693.1:0-1851 GCA_050743905.1 Acidimicrobiales bacterium | reverse complement strand
CCCGCCGCCAGGGCCGCGGCGGCGGCGCCCATGCCCACCACGGCGGGCACGGGCTCCATGCCGGCCCGGCGCCCCCGTTCCTGCTGGCCGCCCACGAGGAGCGGCTCGATCCTGAGCCCCCGGCGGACCACCAGCGCTCCCACGCCCGGGGGGCCGCCGAACGTGTGGCCGCTGACGGTGACCAGGTCCGCGTCCAGCCCGGTCAGGTCGAGATCCACGTGGCCGCAGGCGGCGGCGGCGTCCACGTGCACCGGCACCCCGGCCCGGCGGCACAGGTCCACCACCTGCGCCACCGGCTGGACCGTGCCGACCTCGTGGTTGGCCCACTGGCAGTGCACGAGCGCGGGGGGGTGGTCGCCGAGGCGGGCGAGCGCGGCGGCCACGCCGTCGGGGTGGAGGCGGGCGTGACCGTCCACCGGCAGCGCCTCCACGTCCGCCAGCCGCTCCGAGGCGTCGCGTACGGCCGACTGCTCCACCGCCGCGCAGAGCACCGGGGCGCCCGGGTGGGCGCGGGTGGCGCCCCAGACCGCCGCGTTGACCGCCTCGGTGCCGCCGGAGGTGAGCACCACCTGCCTCGGTCGGACGCCGAGGAGGGCGGCCACCTCCTCGCGGGCCTGCTCTATGGCCTCGCGGACCCGCCTGCCCTCCTCGTGCACGCGGCCCGGGTCCCCGGCGGGGAGCTCCAGCCACGCCCGCATCGCCGCCGCCGCCTCGGGACGGAGCGGCGTGGTGGAGGCGTGGTCCAGGTAGTGGCGCCCCACCTCAGGGCCGCCACCGGCCGGCCACCGGGGCGCGGTCCGCGCTCAAGCGAGGGCGGCGCAGGTCTCGTCCCCGCGGGCGCGGGACGAGAGGACCACCGGCGTGGGGCCCTCGGGCAGGTCGCCGCAGAGGCCGGAGAGCAGGCCGTCGATCATGCCCCGGTCGACGGCGCAGAGCACGGGGTGGGCCGTGGCGGCGTCGCCGAAGGGGCAGTGCTCGGCCACCACCGCGGTGGCACCGCCGTGGTCCTCGGCGTGGGCGGCGAACCCGTGCGCCGTGAGCGCCTGGGCGATGGCGTGCATGGCCGCCCGCACCGACCGCTGGCCCTCGCCCGGCGCCATCCGGGCGGCCAGCGCCCGCCCGTAGTCCTCGCCCACCTTGGCCGCCATCCGCTCGGCCTGCTCGGGGCCGAGGAGCTCGATGGCCTCCCGCAGCAGGGCCACCAGTAGGTCGTCCCGCCGGGTCAGGAACTCGATGGTCGGGTCGTCCCCGGCCGGGTAGAAGCGCTTCGACGGCCGCCCGGCGCCCTGGCCGCGCTGCGCCGGGCCCACCCGCAGGTAGCCGCCGGCCACCAGGCGGTCGAGGTGGTGGCGGGCCACGTTGGGGTGGAGCGAGAACGCCGCCGCCACCTGGCTGGCGGTGGCCCCGGGCGTGGACCGGACGTGGAGGAAGATGTCGCGGCGGGTGGGATCGCCGAACGCCGCGGTGACGGCGGCCACGGCGCTCACGAACCGGGCGTCGTCCGGCACCGCCGGCACCGCGCCCGCTGTGGCCGGGGCCACGTCTGGTAGGGACGGCACGCTCGGTAGTCTACCGGCAGGCACCTGAGCAGGCCCCCCGGTGCCGTGCCGGGGGGCCCGGCCCCGGCCCGGCCCGGCGGGGCCGGCAGGAGGCGGCCCGCCCCATCCCCCACACCACGCGAGGAGCTCCGATGGCACCCGATCAGGCACAGCTCGAGCAGGCGGTGGCGGCCGTGGTCGACCCCGAGCTCGACATGACCCTGGGCGAGGCGGGGATGGTGCGGGCGGTGCGCGCCCGCCGCCACCGGGTGGGCGTGCTGCTGGCGCTCCCCGTGGCGGCCTGGCCCGGGAC
>JBOGGH010000692.1:0-1855 GCA_050743905.1 Acidimicrobiales bacterium | reverse complement strand
GGTCCCCCAGCAACGGCCACCGCTCTGCCGCGGGCGAGTCCGAGCCTCCGCCGCCCGGGGCCGCGGGGGCCGCGGGGTCGCCGCCGATGACCCGGGGCGACATGTCGAGGTCGGCGCTGCCGAGGAAGAACCAGTACAGGGTGACGGCGGCCGAGGCAGCCTGGCTCGGGGCGAGCCCCGCGTCGCCAAGCACCCGGGCCACGTCCTCGACCCGGTCCAGGGCCTCGGGGACGTCCCAGCGGTTGGCCAGCAGGTGTGAGGCCAGGCCCGGGTAGTCGGTCAGCCACGCCCTCGTCTGCTCGGCCCAAGACCGGAGCCGCCGTAACCGGTCGCCGCGGGCGGGGACCGGCGGCATCGAGGCCACGATCTGGGACACCACGGCGTCCATCAGCTCGGTGGTGCCGATGTGGCGGCGGAGGCCGGTGGCGGTGGTGTTGACGCGCCGGGCCACGGACCGCAGGTCAATCGCCGGCAGGCCCAGCTCGTGCGCGACGGACACACCGGCAGCGACGATCCGTGATCGCGTGAGGGCGGGGCGTGGCATTGGCAATGGGGGGTGCAAAAGCACCCCGAGACATCATGCGCGGGAGCAGATGTCCGTCCGCCATCCGAGAGGTGATCCCGAGATGAATTCTCGGTGACCGTCGAGGGAAATCGGGCCGGCTGCTCCCCGGCGGCCGGCGTCAGGCCCGGCCGCCCCCGGTCACGCCCCGCTCACTCCCCGGGCGCCCCCATGGCGCCGTCGGTCATGCCGTAGCGGCGGAAGGGGCCGAAGAAGCCCTGCTCCAGCAGGCCGTAGCCCACGTGGTCGTCGTAGCTGAACGTGGCCAGGTGGTCCACGATCCCGTACTGCCCGATGCCCCGCACCTCGTCTGCGTCCAGGACCAGTCCCTGCACCACCGGGTCGGGCCCGTGGTACATGCCGTGGCGCCAGTCGGCGTCGATGCCGTAGCCGGTGCCCACCGAGACGAAGTTGGGGAGCAGCGAGACGCACGCCACCTCGATGCCCGCCTCGGGGAACCGGACCAGGGAGCCGCTGACCACCCGGGTCCCCGGCTCGATGCGGTGCTCGTGCTCGCCGGGGCCCAGGTCCTCCACGCCCCGGGCGGGATCGGACCAGACCCGCTCGGCCTGGACCAGCGGCCGCACGCCGTCGTCCTGCTCGTGGCAGACGTAGTAGAGGGCGTGGTCCTCGAACTGCATCGGGAAGTAGTTCCACATCCCGGCCAGCACGAGGTCGTTCGCCCGGATGCCGCCCAGCTCGGGCTCGCCCACCGGCCGGATGCCCCAGGAGCGGTCGCGGTTGCCCCAGCACCGGTCGGGGGTGACCGCCACCTCCTCGCCGCCCACCACCATCGTGCCGGACCACGTCCCGGTCTGGACCAGGCGCTGGGTGTCGAAGACCACCTTCTCCCGCGACCGGAGGAACTGCCGGGGCTCGGCGACCGCCGGCGTGTGGCCCTCCCACGTCACGTCCAGGGCGACCGGGTGCTCGGTGGGCTCCACCACGAACCGCAGTCGCTGCAGGGGCTCGAGCACCTCGATCCGGAACGGGCCCACCGAGATGTCGCGCCGGTCCCCCAGCGGCTGCGAGGCGCGGACGACGTGCTGGCTCGCGCCGCGCCGCACGTCCACGAAGGCGTCCACCACGCCGAGGTTCGGGTACTGGCCGAAGCCGAAGATGGCGAACCACTCGGCCGACCGCGGGTGCATGTTGAAGTAGTAGCGGTCGTAGAAGTTGCGGTCGCTGGTGGCCGGGTGGCGGACCATCTCCGGCGCCTGGTGCACCGGGTAGTCGTCCCACTGCGAAAGGGTCATCGGTCCCTCAGCCCGGGTGGCAGGCGCAGCCGACCCC
>JBOGGH010000691.1:0-1859 GCA_050743905.1 Acidimicrobiales bacterium | reverse complement strand
CCTCCCAGTAGCCCTGGCCTGTGGGGGTGGCGGCCATGCCCACGATCGGCTGGTTGAGGGGCTTGCCGCCCATCGAGCCGTAGAAGGCGGCGTTGCCGAAGGCGAAGAGCCCGCCGTCGGAGGCCACCTCCCAGTAGCCCTGGCCTGTGGGGGTGGCGGCCATGCCCACGATCGGCTGGTTGAGGGGCTTGCCGCCCATCGAGCCGTAGAAGGCGGCGTTGCCGAAGGCGAAGAGCCCGCCGTCCGCGGCCACCTCCCAGTAGCCGCCGCCTGTGGGGGTGGCGGCCAGGCCCACGATCGGCTGGTTCAGGGGCTTGCCGCCCATCGAGCCGTAGAACCGTGCCGAGCCGAAGGCGAAGAGCCCGCCGTCGGAGGCCACCTCCCAGTAGCCGGTCCCCGAGGGGCCGAACGGCAGGGTGAGCCCGGCGAGCGCCGGCACCGCCTCGTACGTGGCGAAGAGGTTCCCCGCTGTGGAGGCGGGCGGCTCGAAGAACGCGCCGGCGTCCGGCCCGGTCCCCAGCCGGAAGGAGAGGAGCGCGGTGACCGGCGTGGCCGGGCCCTTGGCGAACGGGGCCGCGGTGGGCGAGGCGCCCAGGGCGAGCAGCGCCTGGAGGACCAGGCTCGTGGATGTGGGCTGGGATGTCTGGGGGCTCGCCGCACTGCTCGGGAAGTAGGCCCAGCCGGCGTCGGCGTCCTGGCCGGTGGCGAAGAAGCCGAGCGCGCTCGTGGCCGCTGCCGGCGCCAGCCCGCCCTCGGCGTCCAGGCCTTCCACGGCCAGCGCCGTGGAGTTGGTGTCCGGCCCTGTCGCCGGGAATGTGCCCGGCGTCCCCGTGCAGGCGTTCATGGCCTGGTCGGGGAAGGTCCAGCCCCCGTCGGGGCACTGCTCGGCCTGCAGCCAGGCCACCGCCGACGCGACCTGCGCTGTGCCGTGCACCCCGGCGGCGGCCAGGGCGGCCAGGGCCAGGCCCTGGTCGTAGGTGCCGGCGAGGTATGTGGCCACCTGTGTCCCGGTCCCGAAGAGGCCGGCGTCGGCGCCGCTCGCCTGCTGGGTGGCGAGCAGGTGGGCCACGAGGTCGGTCCCGCCGAACGCCCTCGGGTCTGTGCCGAGGGCGGCGGCGTCCAGGACGAGGACGGCGAGCTTGCCGGGCCCGTCGGCGCCGCCCGCTGTGACGTAGGCGGCCACGTTGGCCTGCAGGTAGGAGAGTGCCTGGTGCGCCAGCGCCGGGTCCACGTCGGCGGCGGCCAGGGCCAGCACGCCCTGCGCGGTGGCGGAGAGATCCGGTATGGCCGAACCGGCTGTGGTGCCCGAGCCGCCTGTCGCACCCGAGCCGGCTGTCGAGGGGATGAAGCCCCCGGCGTTGAACCGGCCGGCCAGCCACGTGGCCGCCGCCCGGGCGGCGGGGAGCTGCGGGAGTTGCGGGCTCGCCGTGGCGACGCCCGCCGTGGCAGCACCGGCCGGCGCGGCACCCGCCGCGGCGGGGACGAGCCCGGCGAGGCTCACGGTGAGGGCCAGCACGCTGGCGAGGGCGACGGCGAACCGACGGGGACTGGTCATGGTCTCTCGCTTCCCGGGCCGAACCCCGGGAGCCCTCCGCAGAGCGGGAGAACCACCGAGCCCCGGTCCCTGTGTCTCGACGTTGGGAGCTCGACCACCGAACAGGTATCCCGGCTCGCAACGGGCCTTCCGGCTCGTTGCCTACGGTTGCGGACCAGCGCCGGACTTCGACCGGCTTCCCCTCCGCGGTGGCAGTGCGTGGTGCAACTGGCCGTGACCGTACCACGGCGGCGCGGCCGGCCGCCGGTCCGCTCGCGCGGCCGCCCGCCGGTCCGCTCCGGCCGCCGTCACGACCGGGCCAGGC
>JBOGGH010000690.1:0-1869 GCA_050743905.1 Acidimicrobiales bacterium | reverse complement strand
CACCGGGTGGCCGCCCTCCCGGCCGACGTCACGGACGAGGCGTCGGTGGCGGCGATGACCGAGGGGGCCGTGGCCTTCGCCGGAGGGCTGGACGCCCTGGTCACCTGCGCCGGGGTCATCTCTCGGGGCGAGTCGGCCACCCACGACTGGGCGCTGTGGGCGCGCGACCTCGAGGTGAACGTGGGCGGCACGTACCGCTGCGCGCGGGCCGCGTTCCCGGCGCTCCGCCGGTCCGGGGCCGGCGCCGTGGTGACCGTGGGCTCGCTCGGCTCCTTCCTGGGCATGCCGCAGCGGCCGAGCTACGACACCGCCAAGGCCGGGGTCCTGGGCCTCACCCGGACGCTGGCCGTGGAGTGGGGCCCGGTGGGCGTGCGGGCGAACGCCGTGGCGCCGGGGTTCGTGGACACCGAGATGATGCGGTCGGGGATGGCCGCCGGGCTGCTCGACGAGCGGCGCATCATGGACCGGCTCCCCCTCCGCCGCCTGGGCCGGCCCGGGGAGATCGCCGAGGTGGCGGTGTTCCTCGCCTCGCCGCGGGCGGCCTACGTAACCGGCGCCGTGGTGCCGGTCGACGGGGGCCTGCTGGTGGACGGGACGTTCTTCTAGCACCGCGCGTCGAGGCCCTGCACCTGGCAGCTCCGGGGCCGGCCGGTTATGGTCGCCGGGGAGAGGAGGGACCGTGGGCGGACCGGTCGACGGCGTGGCGCGGCGGGTCGGCGGCCGGTGAGCGACCGCGTGCGGGTCGTGGTGCTCGGCGCCGGCTTCGGCGGCCTCGAGCTCTCGTCACGGCTGGCGGACCACCTCGCCGACGAGGTGCGGGTCACGCTCATCGACCGCTCCGACTCGTTCGTGTTCGGCTTCTCCAAGCTGGACGTGATGTTCGGCCGCCGGAGCGCCGAGGCGGTGCGCCTCCCCCTGCGCGACGCGGCCCGGCCCACGGTCGACGTCCGCCGGGAGGTCGTGGTGGCCATCGACCCCGAGCGCAAGCGGGTCGTCACCACAACGGCCACCTACGACGCCGACGTACTGGTGGTGGCGCTCGGTGCCGACCTGGACCCGGAGGCCACCCCCGGCCTGGCCTCGTGCGGGCACGAGTTCTACACCCCGGCCGGGGCCGACGCGGTGCGCGGGCTGCTCTCGACCTTCGACGGGGGCGCCGTGGTGATCGCCGTCCTCGGCCCCTTCTTCAAGTGCCCTCCCGCGCCCTACGAGACGGCCTTCATGCTCCACGACTACCTGACCACCCGCGGCCTCCGCGAGGCCTCCACCATCCACCTGGTGACCCCGATGCCCAAGCCCATCCCGATCTCCGACGAGGTGTCCGGGGCCATCGTGGCGCTGCTCGACGAGCGGGGCATCGAGCACTCGCACGCCTCGTGGACCACCCACCTCGATCCCGCCACGCGCACCGCCCACCTGCGGGACGGCTCCGAGATCCCCTTCGACCTCTTCCTGGCCGTCCCGGTGCACGTGGCCCCGCCGGTGGTCGTGGCCTCCGGCATGACCGAGGACGGGTGGATCCCCGTGGACCGCGCCACCCTGGAGACCCGGTTCCCGGACGTCTTCGCCGTGGGCGACGTCACCAGCGCTCCCGTCCCCCGTGCCGGCGTCATGGCCGAGGGCCAGGCGGCCACGGTGGCCCAGGTCCTCGTCCACCGCATCAAGGGCGGCCCGCCGCCGCCGCCGTTCGCCGGCGAGATCCGGTGCTACATCGAGATGGGGGACGACACCATCGGCCAGGTGCACGCGAACTTCCTCTCGGGCCCGGCGCCGACCGCACGCTTCGTCCCCCCCTCGCTCGAGGGCGCCGAGGAGAAGCGCCGGTTCGCCGTGGAGCGCCGGCGGCGCTGGTTCGGCCACGACGTGAGC
>JBOGGH010000689.1:0-1871 GCA_050743905.1 Acidimicrobiales bacterium | reverse complement strand
CGCCAGGCGTCCTCGATCACCCAGGCCACGGTCCGGCCGGCCTCGGCCACCGCCGCCATGAGCGCGTCGGCGTCCCGGTAGTCGAGGACCTCCGCCACGTGGTCCTGCTCCTGGAGGAGGAGCCGGTCGAGCTCCCGGCCGGCGCTGCGGTGGAGCTCCACGCGGACGGCGGTGAGCAGCGTGGTGGCCGGGTCGAGCGAGGCCAGGTCCACGTAGTCGGCCATCAGGGGCGCGTAGACGGCCATTGCCCGCAGGACGTTGGCGTCGCGGAGGCCGCCGTGGCTCTCCTTCAGGTCGGGCTCGAGGAGGAACGCCACCTCGCCCTGGGCCCGGCGGCGCTCGTCCATCTGCTCGGCCAGGGCGGGGAGCCGGGTGGCGCCCAGGCGGGAGCGCCACAGGCCCAGGGCCCGGGCGAGCAGCGGCTCGGCCACCCGGGGGTCGCCCCACACCGGCCGCCCGTCCAGCAGGCCGAGCGCCACCCGGAGGTCGTCCCCGGCCGCGGCCAGTACCTCCGAGGGGCGCCGCACGCTGTGGTCGAGGTGCACCCCCTCGTCCCACACCGGGTACCAGATGGCGTCGGCCACGCGGGCCACGTCGCGGCGGCCGTCGTGCACCAGGACCACGTCGAGGTCGCTGAAGGGGCAGAGCTCGCCCCGGCCGTAGCCGCCCACGGCGAGGAGGGCGAGGTGGCGGGTGCCGCCGTCCGTGGCCCGGTGGGCCAGGCCGGCCAGCCAGGCGTCGGCCTCAGCGGTGTACGCCCGGCAGAAGTCGGCCCCGCCCAGCCCCGGGCGGTCCAGCAGGGCTTTTCGGCGATCCCGGAGCGAGACCTCGGCCATGGTCGGGGAACGTAGCATTGGGGTCGCGCACCGGCGCGAACGTTCGAAGACCCCTGGAGGTCGGCATGGGCAGCGAAGTGGAGAGCAGGAGCAAGAGCGGCGGCCTCCGGTTGGTGGAGGGCGTGGCGCTGGTGGCGGTGGGCGTGGTCGGCGTCATCATCGCCATCTCGGTCGTGGGGTTCGTGCTCCACGTGCTCTGGGATCTGATCGGCATCATCGTGGTGGTGGCCGTGGTGGCCGTGGTGCTCCACCTGTTCCTGCGCGGCCGGCGGTCGTAGGGGGCGCCTCAGCCGCCGGCCAGCGAGGTGAAGAGGTCGAGGTGGTCCGCCACCATGCGGCCGGTGGAGAAGTAGCCCTCCACCGCCGCCCGGCAGTCGGCCCGGTCGATCTCGCCGACCCGGCCCAGGGCGGCGGCCATCTCGTCCTCGTCACCGCAGAGGAAGCCCGTGCGGCCGTGCTCCACGACCTCGGGCGCCGCGCCCTCGGGGAAGGCGAGGACCGGGGTGCCGCAGGCCATGGCCTCCAGCATCACCAGCCCGAACGGCTCGTTCCAGCGGATGGGGAAGAGAAGCGCCGCCGCCCCGCCCAGCAGCTCCAGCTTGCGGGCGTGCGGCACCTCCCCGAGGTAGACGGCGTCCGGGCCGAGGACGGGCTCCACCATCTCGGTGAAGTAGCGGACCTCCCACGGCTCGCGCATCTTGGCCGCCATCAGCAGGCGCATCCCGGCGGCCCGGGCGACGGCCACGGCCCGGTGGGCGCCCTTGTCCGGCGCCATGCGCCCGAGGAAGAGGCAGTAGGGGCCGTCGGCGTCGCCGGCACCGTCGCCCACCGGGAACAGATCCGCGTCGACCCCGTGGTGGATCACCCGGGCCACCGGGATGTGGGGCGCCGCCCGGTGCTGGGCCGCCGAGATGCAGACGATGGGGACGTGGGTGCCGAGCGCCTCGTAGAGGGCGACGAGATCCTGGTCGAGCGGGCCGTGGACGGTGGTGACCACCGGCGGGCCGGCGGGTGCCCCGCCCGTGCCGCCCGAGC
>JBOGGH010000688.1:0-1874 GCA_050743905.1 Acidimicrobiales bacterium | reverse complement strand
GTGGACGGCCGGCCCCGCGCCGCCACCGCGCCGCCGGCCGCGAAGGCGGCCACCGAGAGCGCCGCCGGCAGGAGCCACCAGGCGCCCGGGCGGTCGATGAGCGGGGTGCCGCCCCAGTCCTCGGCGAGCACCATGGCCGGGACCGTGACCACCAGGATGGTGGCGACGCCGGCCAGCGGGCCCCGCCAGCGTGGGCGCATCCGGGCCACGCTACCAACGACGGCGTCGGGCCCGGCGCCAGCCGTCGTGCCGGGCCCGGCGGTCGCCCGCGCCGCCACCGCTCAGCGCGCCGACATGGTGAAGAAGTCGCGGGCCCACCACGACTGGAAGTACCGGGCCGACGTGCCCACCATTGTCGGCACCAGCTCGGTGCCGTCTGTGCCGGTCGCCGCGCCGGACGGCGTGGACGGCGCGTAGCTGGAGAAGTTGACCCAGTCCGTGTTGATGTCGAGCTCCATGCCCCGCACGGCCCCGGCGTCCACCAGCAGGTTGGCCAGGTCCGTGATGTTCAGGGAGGGGCCGCCCACGTACACGAGGGCACCGTCGGCCGTCACCCCCAGCGCCGAGCGGTACACGTACACCTGGTTCCCGAGCGTGTTCCCCCACCGGGTGGTTGTTGTGGCGTCCAGCCCGGGGACCGGGGCTCCGTTCTGCACGAGGAGGTCGAGGTTCTGGCGGACCGACACCACGTCGGGCGTCATGGTCACGTCCGTGCCCCACTGCCCCACCGTCACTGTCCCGTCCTTGTAGATCACCACGGAGGCGGCGCCTGTGCGCAGCGGGTCCACCACCCGGCCGTCCGTGTAGTAGCCGCCCTGGGCTGTTGTCATGAGGAACCCGGCGTTGAAGGCGGCCACCAGCGAGGTGGCCGCTGTGGGCTGGACGGGCGCGGTGTGCGCGAAGGGGCCGCCGCCGGGGATCTGGCTGCCCGAGTAGAGCGTCGCCCGGAGCAGCTTGGTGTCCATCCAGGCCACCCCCACCACCTCGCTGGTGTGCTGGGCGTCCGGCCGCAGGCGCGTCTCGTAGACGGCGGGGACGCCGTCCACCAGGCGGCCGGTGGGCGTCCACTGGCCCTCGCCGGCGAGCGCCGGGCTGGCCACCGGCTGCATCGCCGCCGGCGCCGGGAGCTGCGGCACCGGCGCCGTGGTGGGGGTGGTGGACGTGGTGGAGCCGGGCACCACCAGCGCCCCCTTGGCCGGCCGGCCGCCCACCGGCGGCTGGTGGTGGGTGTACCACTCCTTCTCACCCCACCGCACGATGGACGCCCCGCCGTGCTCCCGCGCCCACTCGGCAAACCGGGCGCCGATGGAGCTGCCGTTGACCGGGTTGAGGAGGGCGCTCCCGAGGGAGATGCCGACCAGCAGCAACAGCACCGCCAGCACCAGGAGCACGAGGGCCCGGATCCGGCGGTAGTAGAGCGAGCGCGGCTTCCGTTGACGGCGCGCCCCACGGTGGGCCCGGTGGGCCCGGTGGGCCCCACCGAGGCCGTCGGCCACGCCCTGGGCGCTCACCCGGGCAGCCTCCGCCACACGGGGCCGGGCAGCCTCGCCAGGACGGCGAACACCCACCGCAGCGCGCCCGGCACCCACACCACCGGCTCCGTGCCGCCGAGGGCGTCCACCACGGCGGCGGCGACCTCGCCGGGGCCGACGGCCATCGGCGCCGGCGCCAGGCCCTCGGTCATCCTCGTGCGCACGAACCCGGGGCGGACCACCTGGACCACCACCCCCGAGCGCCGCACCACCTCGGCCAGGCCGAGGACGTGCGCGTCCAGCCCGCGCTTGGCCGCCCCGTAGGTGAAGTTGGCACGCCGGACCCGCACCCCCGCCACGGACGAGAGCACCACCAGGCGCCCGTGCCCCTGGGTCACCAGC
>JBOGGH010000687.1:0-1876 GCA_050743905.1 Acidimicrobiales bacterium | reverse complement strand
CCTCACGGGCAATGGGCGAATGCCGGCCGAGGGGGAGGCGCTCCTCGCCTGGATGGAGCAGGACGAGTCGCGTTGGCGACTGCTATCCATCGATGCGATACGCGTGGATGGAGCCGGAACGTGACCGATTCCGCGGTCATCGATCCCCGCTACGCGGCAGCGCGCCGCGTCCTTCTGGATGCGCTCTTTGCACTTGCGCCACACGGCTCGGCCGTCATCGTGGCGGGGGCGCAAGCCATCTATCTCCACACGGGTGACGCAGACTTCGGGATCGCGCCGTTCACCACCGACGGTGATCTCGTCATCGATCCCTCGCTCCTCGGCGACGATCCGGAGCTAGAGGTCGCCATGGTCGCCGCCAACTTCACCCACCTGCTACGGCCAGGGGGTCACGTCGAGCCCGGAACGTGGGTGAGTCCGGCCACGATTGCCGGAAAGGCCGAGCTCATCCCCGTCGACCTCATCGTGCCCGAGGGAATGGCGCCCTCCGGCGGCCGACGGAGCGTCCAGCTTGGTGGTCACGGCAACCGTGCCGCACGGCGGGCCCTTGGCCTCGAAGCTGCCTTGGTCGATCACGTGCCGGTGCGCATCGCCGCTCTCGACCCGACCGATGACCGGTTCATCACCGCCGAGGTCGCTGGTCCCGCAGCTCTCCTCGTGGCCAAGGCGCACAAGATCAACGATCGGGTCGCAAGTGCCAGATCACACCGTCTCGACGACAAGGATGCCTCCGATGTCGTCCGGCTCATGCAGACGATCCCGGTCCTGTCGGTTGCCGCCGTCTTCTCGAAGCTCCTAGCCGATACGGTGGCGGGCCAACCGACCCGCGACGCGCTCCTCTACCTGACGGACCTCTTCGGCCGGCGCGGCCGGCCTGGCGTCACCATGGCGGTCAATGCGCTGCGGTTCGCCGTGGAGGCTGCCACAGTCGAAGTGATCTCCACGTCCTACATCGAGCAACTCGACTTGGCCCTCGGTGACGTGTAGGGAGTATGGGGAGTATGGGGACGGCCCTCCGCCTCCCTGCGATCACGCCCGGCGTCGCGTCGTTTGCTTCGTCCTGGGTCAGGTGCCTGTAGTGCTCCGAGCCGGGGCTGGTGTTCTGGACGGCTCGCAAGGGGCTCATGACCCGAAGGCCCGCTCCATCGCGGCGAGCGGCTCCTCTCGCCGGGCGCGCAGGTCGGCGACCTTGGCGCCGAGCTTCTGGAGTCGAGTCCCACATTGGGACTCCGACAGCGTGCCAGCCTCGAAGGCCCTGAGGTAGCGCTCGATCGCCTCTTCGGCCTTGCCGGCTTCGACGTCGATGGGACTGACGGGGAACCACCCCTGGGATCCTCTCGGTCCAGGTCTTCTTCACGCAGCCCTTGGTCCGACACCGCCACCGGCGCTTCAAGACGACAAGCCGCAGCGGCCGCCCGCACAGGTGCACGTCGCGCAGGTGGACCGCCCTGCGGTCGTGAGGCTTGGCGCGCTTGCGACACGAGGAGCAGTGAGCCGTCCGCCTCGTGGTCTCGTCCGTCACCACCACAGGGCCCCCCTTGTCACTGCCGTTTGCGCAGCAATCACGATGGCGGGGCACCTGGCCCCAACGGTGGATGCTCAGTCAGCGAGCGACGCGGCTCGATCCCCAGTCATTCCGGAAGACCCAGATGACCCATGTCGCGGACGCGATCTGCCTGCAGTTCCGAGACGCTGTTGCGGCGTTCGCCTTGACGACACGACCTGGCCGATGGCTTCTGAGGGTCGAAGACCCCGTGCAATGCGCGACGCTCGTTGGACGTATTCCAGGTGATCAGTTCAGTTACCGTACAGCGTCGTGGCCACCATTCGATTAGCGCGACCGGACGAGTTCGACGCCACCCTCAGGGGTATAGGG
>JBOGGH010000686.1:0-1876 GCA_050743905.1 Acidimicrobiales bacterium | reverse complement strand
GTGCCGGCGGCCCCCGGCGGCGATGCCGGCGCGGCACAGCCGGTGTCGTGCCTGACGCTGGTGGGTGGGCGTCCCGGTCCCGGCAGCCGGGTGGAGCTGGGGCTGGCGGCCCTCGTGGAGGTGGTGCGCCGCCCGGGGGGGCCGGTGCCGGCGCGGGTGGTGGGCTGGTGGCCCGAGTGCGGCCGGGCGCTGGTGCTGGACGTGGACGAGGCGCTCCTCGCCTCCACGGTTGAGGCCGTCGTGGACGCCGCCGGCCGGAAGGCCGGGCGCCGTCAGCGGGGGGGCCGGTAGCGGTAGCCGAAGCCCCGGACGGTCTCGATGGGGCACGTGTCGAGGTCGTCCCAGCCGAGCTTGCGCCGGAGCCCCAGGACGGCGAACTTCACGCGGCCCGGGCTGTTCCCGGACGCGTCGTTCCAGCCCTTGGCCAGGAGCTGCGACGGCGACAGCACCTGCCCGGCGTTCCGCACCAGCGCCGTCAGCAGCCGCAGCTCGGTGGGGGTCAGGTCCACCGGCCGGCCGTCCACCCGCACCTCCCGGGTGCCGAACTCGATCCTGAGCCCCCCGTCGTCGTAGGCCGTGGCCTCGTCCTCGCGGGCGGGCGCCCGCCGAAGGATCGCGCCCACCCGGGCCACGAGCTCGTCGTTGCCGAACGGCTTGGTGAGGTAGTCGTCCGCACCGCCCAGCAGGCCGCGGACCTTGTCCCGCTCGAGGTCCCGCGCCGTGAGCACCATGACGGGCACCTGGCTCACCGTGCGGATCCGCTCCAGCACCGCCCAGCCGTTGAGCTCCGGGAGGCTCAGGTCGAGGATGACGAGGTGCGGGCGATCGCTGGCGAACCGCTGCAGGCCGTCGCGGCCGTCGGCCGCCCAGCTCGGCTCGTACCCGGCCCGGCGGAGGAGGATCTCGAGCGACCGCCAGATGTCGGCGTCGTCCTCGACCACGAGGATCCGCTCGCCGCTCACCGCTCCCCCCGGCCGGCCCACCGGCCGTCCCCCCAACCGCCGCCCCGGTACCGGGGGTCGCCGACGGCGTCCGCCCCCCGACGGCATCGCCCCGGGCCGGCCCCGGGCACCCGGCTCAACGTTGTCCCATCCTGGCTCCTCCGTTGGCACAAGGTTACTGCAAATACCGGGGCCCACCGCCACGTCCCGGCGACCTCCCGGTGCCGGTACCCTCTTGGTGCCGGCCCGGGGGCCCGCTCCCGGCACGGCCTCGGAGGGATGGCAGAGCGGACGAATGCGCGGCTCTTGAAAAGCCGTGGGGCTCCGGTCCCCGTGGGTTCGAATCCCACTCCCTCCGCTCACGACCGGCCGGCGCCCCGCCGGCGGTGGGGTGGCCCCCCCGGCCGCCGGCACCGCTCAGGCGATCTGCCGCCGGAGCCCGTCCAGCCAGGCATCCGCCTGCCGCCAGGCGTCGTCCGCCTCCCGCCGGCGGGCCGGCGCGTGGGGCCCGGCGGCGGCGTAGGAGCCGAGGAACTTCACCTCGGCGAGCCCGGCGTGGAGGTCGCGCAGGCAGTCCGCCACCACCTCGTCCCCCAGGTGGCCGTCGAGGTCGATCACGAAGCAGTAGTCGCCGAGCCCGCGCTTGGTGGGCCGGGACTCCAGCTTGGTGAGGTTGATGTTGCGTGCCGAGAACTGGCCGAGAATCCCGTGCAGGCTCCCCGGGCGGTCGGCGTGCTGGAAGCAGACGATGCTGGTGCGGTCGTGGCCGGTGGCCGGCGGGATGCCCTCCCTCGCCACGGCCACGAAGCGCGTCTGGTTCCCGGGGAAGTCCTCCACGTCCTCGGCGAGCAGGGAGAGCCCGTAGAGCTGGGCCGCCAGGCGCGGGGCGATCGCCGCCGCCGCCGCCTCGGCGTGCTCCCCGAGCTGCCGGGCGG
>JBOGGH010000685.1:0-1878 GCA_050743905.1 Acidimicrobiales bacterium | reverse complement strand
CCCCCGCCGGCCGTGGCCCCCATGGCCCGCCAGCGGCGCCGCGCCCCGGCCACCCTCGGCGCCGGCCTGCCGCTCCCGTGGCCCTCCCCACCGAGCGGCCCGGCCTGCCGGGCCACCCGCTCCCACGCCCGGTCGACGTCGGGGACGGGCAGGGGCCGCACGAGCAGCCGCCGGGCGGCGACCGCGTCCTCCACCACCCGCTCGTTGCGGATCCGGCACCGCACGCAGCCCTCGAGATGCCCGGCCGCGGCGTCGGGGACGGCCAGGGGCTCGTCCGCCATCCGCCTCAGGGTCCCCTCACGCACGTGTCCCACGTGCCACCTCCTTCCGCAGGGCCGCCTCGGCACGGCGGAGCATGGTGCCCACGTGCCCGACCTTGACTCCCATCGCCCCGGCCACCTCCGCGTAGCTGAGCCCGCTGTGGCGCAGGAGCAGGACCGTGGCCGAGTGCAGCGGCAACCGCGCCAGCGCCCCGCGGACCTGCGCCTCCGCCTCGCGGTCGACCACCAGCTCCTCCGGGCCGGCCGCCGGGGGGGCGACCCGCTCCCGGCGGTGGCGCCGCTCTCGTCGCTGCCGGTCCCGCACCGCGTTCAGGCCCAGGTGGGCGGCGGCCACCCGGACCCAGGCCGCGGCGTGGTCGTCCCCGTCGGGGTCGGGGAACCGCCGCTCGGCGGCGATCATCACGTCCTGGGCCACGTCCTCGGCCAGGTGGGCGTCCCGCACCACCCCCCAGGCGATCCGCACGACCACCGGGTACTGGGCCCGGAAGAACCGTTCGAACCCGGCCGAGGCCGGCACGGGTGCCGCCTGCGCCGGTCCGCTCCTCAGTCGTGCCTCCACGCCCATCACCTACCACGCACCGCCGGGGTGCCGATTGTGACGCGACGCGGGCCGGGAGGAGGTATCGGGGATACTGGGACGCGGCTCAGGTCCGGTGAACGCCGCTCCCAGGAAGGAACCCCCGCATGCAGCACGCCCGCCACCGACGCAGGAGCACGCCCGCGCCCGGCGGGTCCGGGTCCCCGGACGGCCAGGTGCCGCTGGTGGGGCGGGTGTTCCCCGCCCCCCTGGCCGCCAAGGTCCCGGAGGTCATCCTCCTCTTCTGGGTGGTGAAGATCCTCACCACGGCGGGCGGCGAGGCCACGTCGGACTACCTGAAGACCCTCGGGAACGTGAAGGGCGGCGGCGTGGAGGTGCTGCTGTTCGCGGCCGGGCTGGTCCTGCAGTTCGGCACGCGCCGCTACCGCGCCTTCGCCTACTGGTTCCTGGCCTTCGCCATCGCCATCTTCGGCTGCGGTGTCGCGGACTTCCTCCATCTCGACGTCCACATCCCCTACGCCGGGACCACCGTGCTCTGGGCCGTGGTCCTCGGCGCCGTCTTCTGGCTCTGGCAGCGCAGCGAGGGGACGCTGTCCATCCACAGCATCACCACGCAGCGGCGCGAGGCCTTCTACTGGGCCACGGTGTTCGCCACCTTCGCCCTCGGGACCGCCCTCGGCGACTTCACCGCCACCTCGCTCAACCTGGGCTACTTGGGCTCCGGCATCCTCTTTGGCGTGGTCATCCTGCTGCCGGCGCTGGCGTGGTGGAAGCTCGGCCTGAACGCCATCGCCGCCTTCTGGATGTCCTACGTGGTCACCCGGCCGCTCGGCGCCTCCTTCGCCGACTACATCAGCAAGCCGCACAGCCTCAGCGGGATCGCCTTCGGCGACGGGCCCACGGCCGTCGTCTTCGCCGCCACCGTGCTGGTGCTCGTGGCCTACCTCGCCGTCGCCCGGCCGGACATCCAGGCGCCGGCGGCCGAGCCCCTCACCACCAGCCGGTCCTCCGCCGCGCCGCCGCGGGCGGCCGCCCCGGCCGGCGAGCCCGGGTTCGAGG
>JBOGGH010000684.1:0-1879 GCA_050743905.1 Acidimicrobiales bacterium | reverse complement strand
CCCACGCCGCGGGCCCGCAGCGAGCCGGCCAGGGAGCGGGCGGCGCGGTCCACGTCGGCCACGGTGCCCCGCCACGGCCGCACCCGGGAGCACACGGTGAACGCCGTGCCGGGCTTGGCCCGCAGGCCCTCCTCCACCATGGAGCCGAGGGTGTCAGTGGTCCACCACCCCTCATTCACGTACCGCCGCGCCAGGTGGTCCGGGACGGCGCGCCGGGCCCACCGATCGGCGGAGTCCTCCCCCCGGTGCGCCACGGTCCCTCCCTTCGGTGCCTGTGGGCCACGAGCACTATGGCACGGCCGGACCGTTCGTGCGAGTCGCGTTGGCGCTTCTGTAGAACTACGTTATCGTCTTGGGGATGGGCGGGTCTGAGCCGCTGGCCGGCGCGGTGCAGACCCGGCGTGACCACGGGTTTCACCGGCTGCGGGTCAGCCGGGTGGTCCGGGAGACCGCCGAGGCCTCCTCCTTCGTCCTCGACGTGCCCCGCGACCTCCGGGAGACCTTTGCCTACCGGTCCGGGCAGTTCTGCAACCTCAGGGTGACGATCGGCGGCCGGCACCACGTCCGCTGCTACTCCATGTCGTCCTCGCCGGCGGTGGACCCCGAGCCCCAGGTGACGGTGAAGCGGGTGCCGGGCGGGCTGGTGTCCAACTGGCTCCTGGACCACGTGGCCGCCGGCCACACGGTGGAGGCCTCGCCGCCCGCCGGGTTCTTCCAGCTCACGCCGTCGGGCGGCGAGCTGGTGGCCTACGCGGCGGGCAGCGGCATCACCCCGGTCTTCTCCCTCCTGAAGACGGCGCTGGCCACCACCGACCGCCGGGCCCGCCTCCTCTACGCCAACCGGGACCGCGCCGGGGTGATCTTCCACGAGGCGCTCGGTGCGCTCCGGGCCCGCCACGGCGACCGGCTGGAGGTGGTCCACCGCCTGGACGTGGTGGACGGCCTCGTGGACGCGGCGGCCGTGCAGGCGTTCGCCGCCGGTGGCGGCCGTGGGGGGGGCGGGGGCGGGGACGCCCACCACTACCTCTGCGGCCCGGCGCCGTTCATGGCGCTGGTGGAGGGGGCGCTGCTCGACCGCGGGGTGCGGCCGGCCGACCTCCACCTCGAGCGCTTCACACCGGTCCAGGCTCCCGCCGCCCCCGAGGCGGGCCCGGCGCCGGACGCCACCGGGGACTGCACGGTCACGGTGGAGCTGGCGGGCCGGTCGACCACGACGGCGCACCGGCCCGGCACCACGGTCCTGCAGGCCGCCCGCCAGATGGGGCTGGCCCCGCCGTTCTCGTGCGAGGCCGGCAACTGCGCCACCTGCATGGCGCGGCTGGTGGAGGGCGCGGTCACCATGCGGGCCAACAACGCCCTCACCCCCGACGAGGTGGACGAGGGGTGGATACTCACCTGCCAGGCGGTGCCGTCCGGCGGCACGGTCCGGGTGGCGTACGACCTCGAGGGGGCCTGAGCCGTGGCGCGGCCGGCGGTGGAGGACGTGATCGAGGTCGAGCAGCTCCTGGGTCGCTACGCCGTGGCCATGACCAAGGACAGCGTGGAAGAGGTCCTGGCCGTCTTCGCGCCGGGCGGCACCTACAGCGCCTTCGGCGAGACGTACCGGCTGGCCGACTTCCCCGCCCTCGTGGCCGCCGCGCCCAAGGGCCTG
Source organism: Acidimicrobiales bacterium (assembly GCA_050743905.1). Lineage (GTDB taxonomy): Bacteria > Actinomycetota > Acidimicrobiia > Acidimicrobiales > RAAP-2 > JBOGGH01. Next base: position 228 of record JBOGGH010000684.1, on the reverse strand, counting down.
TTCCTCGTGGGCACGCCGGTCCTCGACCTCGACGGCGACCGGGGCACGGGCGAGCAGCCCCTCTGCTTCGTGGAGCAGGCCACCCACGCCATGCGGATCGGGTACTACACGGACACGTACCGCCGGACGGCCGACGGGTGGCGGCTCCAGAGCAGGTCCATGACCTTCCTCCGCCGGAGCGGTGCCCGGGACGGCGGCCGGCCGCACGACCCCGCCCCGCCGCGGCCC
>JBOGGH010000683.1:0-1879 GCA_050743905.1 Acidimicrobiales bacterium | reverse complement strand
CGGCCACACCCTGGCCGCCTTCTGCACCGCGGCGGTGCTGGCCGACACGCCGGCGGAGCTGGCCGCGTACCTGGCCTTCGCCGGGGCGGTCGCCGCCAGCCGGGTGCACCTGGAGGCCCACCACGCGAGCGACGTGGCCGGCGGTGCGGTCATAGGAACCGTCCTGGGCGCCGCCGTCCGGCGGGTGGCACGGCGCGCCTGACGCCAGCGGCGGGGAATGCCGGCGAGCGGCGGGCGGTTGACCGCGGCATGGACCGATCCTTCGCCGTCACCTGGGACTACCTCTGCCCCTTCGCCCGCAACGCCCACGAGCACCTCGTGGAGGCCCTCGGGCACGGGGCGCCGTGGGAGGTCACGTTCTCCCCGTTCTCGCTCGTGCAGACGCACGTCGAGGAGGGCCAGCCCCCCGTGTGGGAACACAGTGAGCCGGCCAAGGGCGTGCTGGCGCTCCAGGCCGGGATCGTGGTGCGGGACCGCTTCCCCGACCGCTTCCTGGCCGTCCACCGCGCGCTGTTCGCCGCCCGGCACGACAACGGCCGCGACCTCTCCGACCCGGCAGAGGTCCGCGCCGTCCTCGACCGTACCGGGGTCCCCTCGGACGACGTCTTCGGGCAGGTCGCCGACGGCTGGCCCATGAAGGAGCTGCGCACGGCCCACGAGGCGTCGGTCGCCGAGCACCAGGTGTTCGGCGTGCCCACCTTCGTCCTGGACGACCGGGCCGTCTTCGTGCGGCTGATGACCCGCCCCGAGGGCGACCCCGACCTGGCCAGGAGCACCATCGAGCGCGTCCTCGACCTGGTGGCCCACCACCCCGAGGTGAACGAGCTGAAGCACACCACCGTCCCACGCTGACCGGTCCCGGGCGCCCACCGCCCGCGGCCGGACCGGCCGCGCCCCCGCGGGATCCCGAGCTACGCCAACCCGGACCGGGCGAGGTGGCAGAGCAGGGCCACCGTGCGGTCCCGGTCCTGGCGCGGGCCGGCCGGCGTCGCCACGACGTCGGTCACGCCGGCGTCGGCCAGGCGGCGCAGCCCGGCCGTCACGGCCTCCTCGTCCCCCACCAGCGCGATGTCGGACGGCGCGGTGGCACCCTCCCGGTCCAGCATCGCCCGGTACGAGGGCAGCGAGGGGTAGAGCGCGAACGCCTCGTCGATCGTTGCCCTGGCGCCGGCCGGATGGGCGGTGACGGCGACCGGGAGGGCGGCCACCACCCGCGGGGGCGGCCGCCCGGCGCCGGCAGCGGCCCCGGTGATGGTGGGCACGATGTGCCCGGCCAGCGTGGCGGTGCCGGTCATCCAGGTGACGGTGCCGTCGGCGGTCCGGCCCGCCAGCCGCAGGAGCGTGGGGCCCAGCGCGGCCACCAGCACCGGGGGCGGCGGGGCGGCGGGGATCTCCAGCGGGGCGTAGGTGACGGCGGTGACCACCTCGCCGTGCACGTCGGCCACGCCGCCCGAGAGCATCGGCAGCAGCGCCGCCAGGTACTCGCGCAGGTACCGCGCCGGCCGGTCGTAGCTGAGGCCCCACAGCCCCTCCACCACCACCTGGTGGGACATCCCGATGCCCAGGGCCAGCCGGCCGCCGGTGGCCGCCTGGACGGTGAGGGCCTGCTGGGCCATCACCTGCGGGTGCCGGCTGTACACGGGGACCACCCCGGTGCCGAGCTCGATGCCGCCCACCTGCGCCCCGACCACGCCCAGCAGCGTGAGCGAGTCGTAGCCGAAGATCTGCTCGGCCCAGGCCGAGGCCAGCCCGCCGTCGGCGTAGGCGCGCACCTGTCCCACCAGCTCGTCGAGCGGGAGCGCCACGTCGATCAGCGCGCCGATCCGCATGGCCGTCCCGCCCGCCCCCGTGGCCGTCACGCTGCCGTCCATGGCCGTTC
>JBOGGH010000682.1:0-1880 GCA_050743905.1 Acidimicrobiales bacterium | reverse complement strand
GGGTGACGCCTCGGGCGCCCCCGCGGCCGACTGGTCGGGCGCCGGCGGGGGAGCGCTCGCCGGCGCGTCGCGCACCGGGAGCGGCCCGCGCCCGTACGGGTCGTCCGGTTGGCCCCCGGATGGGGGCGGGGGCAGCGCCGGCCCGGACCCGTCGAGCGACGGCGGCGACCCGCGCCAGGGCGGGATGCCCGGCATGCCGGGGAGCTCCCCGCCCGCCGCCGAGCCGGGGTCGCCGTCGCCGGGCGCGCCGAAGTCCGGCGACGCGCCGGTGCCGGGCTCGCCCGTGGCCAGCGGCTGGGACCCACCTGCCCGGAGGGCGAAGTGCGCGGCGGACCGGGGGGTGGACGTCAGCGCGTTCGCCACGCGGTGCCTCGCCCCCTCGAGCTGGTGCACCGCGCCCGCCTCCACCATGGGGACCAGGCGCAGCAGCGCGAACGGGGCGAACGCGGCGAGCAGCAGGAGCGCGGCACCGCCGAGCACGGAGGAGAACCCGGTGCGCGTGCCCGAGGCCAGGGCGGCGGCGGCCAGGCTGAGGATGGCCACGACCACGAACTTGGCCAGCACCAGCGCGGCCAGCGTCTCCACCAGGCGCCGGCACCAGTGCGAGATCGCCGGCCACACCAGGCTGGCCAGCGCCATGGGCAGGAAGAGGACCGCCACGTAAACGGCGGCGGCGCGCACCAGCAGCTCGAGCCAGAGGACGAAGGCGGCGCAGGCCACGAGGAGCGCCCCCAGCATGACCACGAAGGCCGGCGCGGAGTCGGGACCGCCGCCCGCCTGGGCCACGAGCTGGACGGCCACGCCCTGGAGCACCTGCTGCACGTCGGCGCCCACGCCCGCCGACACGGTGGCCGAGAGCGCGTCGGTGGCGGCCAGCGAGAGCTCGACGAGCTGGACGGCCGCGCCGGTGAGCAGCAGCGCCAGGGGAAGCTGCACGGCGATCACCCGGACCAGCACCGCCGCGCTCTGCCGGTAGACGGCCTGGATCGTGGCCACGAGGAGCATGGGCAGGACCACCACCGCGGCCAGGCCCGCCATCGCCTGGTAGTGCCCGGCAAACCACCCGGCGCCGAGATCCACCTGCGTGCTCGATGTCAGGACCCCGCCGATCTGGCCGAGCAGCCACCCCGCGCCCTGGACCACCCAGCTCGTGACCGCGCCGAGCACGGCCCCGGCGGACGCGCCGGCCACGCCCGAGCCGATGCCGCTCACGCCCTGGCACACCGGGCTGAGGAGGCCTGTGCACCCGACGACTGTCACGGGGCTCCCCGGCGACCGTGGCGGGCGGGACCGGCGGGCACGGCGGGACCGGTCAATGGACGCCCCGTCCGGCGTGGAAGAAGAAGTTCACGAGCGCCGGCGCCGCGCCGATCACCAGCGCCGCCAGCCCGGAGATGAGCACGGTCCGGCGCCCGATGAACGACTGGTGGAAGTTCTGCGAGTGCGCGCCGAGTGCCCACGCCCCGGCCCCCGCCACCATGCCCACCAGCGAGAGGATGAGCGCCCAGCCGCCCACCCCGTCCGTGAGCTGCTGGAGGGTGGACCCCCCGGGGAGCTGGCCCGGGTCGGGTGTCATCGAGACGTCGGCGAGCCGGGCACCGTGCCCGGACGGCCCGGCGCCCACGAGGTGCCCGGACGGCCACCACAAACGCCCGTGGTGCGCGGCACGCGCCACGGCCGCCGACGCGGCGGCGAGCGGTTCGATCGGCAGTGGCATGGCGGCTCCTCCTGTCTGCTGCGGCGGCTGTGGGCCCGGCGGCGGCTGGACCGGCGCCCGGCCCGGCACCACGACCCTACGGGGAACGACGGCCCCTTACAAGAGGTTTGATGTCTTTTCATGTCTTCCCAACTAGCCAACCCGCCGGCGGCCGGAGCCGGGA
>JBOGGH010000681.1:0-1880 GCA_050743905.1 Acidimicrobiales bacterium | reverse complement strand
CCACGGGGCCGGGGCCGGGGCCGGCATCGGCGCGCCCGTGACCGCGCCCGCGGTGGGCGCCTCCCGCCCCCCGTGCCGGACGTGGTCGTCCACCGCCACCTGCCGCCTCCTCTCAGGACCACTCTGCGCCCGGGCACGTCCGGCGTGAACCGGGGATCCGCTGATCCCCTTCAAAGGTCTCCTTATGGACGGAGGATCCGGGCGACCGTGGGGCCTACCGGGCGCGCCGCCGCGCCTGCTGCTACCATCCCGGCCGGCCCCGTAGCTGCGGGGAGACATCCGATCCGACGAAGTGGGGGGAAGCCATGCGTCGCACCGGCCAACGAGTGCCGTCCGGGACCAGGAGGCGCGGGATGAGGCCAGCCCGTGCCGCCATGATGGCGGCCGCACTGGCGTGCGCGGTCGTCGCCGTGGGCGCCGGCCCGGTGGCCGCCGGGGCGTCCGGCGGCGGCTCGGGGAGCGGGAGCCCGCCCGGCGGGACGGCGCCCGGTGGCAAGGGCCACCACAGCGGCGCCAAGCCGATCTCGCCACCCAAGTCCGGCTACGTCGTCTACTGGGACCAGGACGAGGAGGAGGACTACTACGCCTCGGCCACCGGGCAGCTCGGCCAGCTCGAGCCGCCCTGGGACCCCAACGGCCAGATGTGCATCGTGCCGCACACCCACGGCGACTACGTGGTCGGGTACGACCCCACCAATCCCAGCCAGCACAACCCGGGGGGGCCGCCGGGGCACCCGTTCAAGAACCCGCCGATCGGCGAGGAGCTGCAGAACCGCTACGGGGTCTGGACCGGCAAGAACCTCTACGTCCCCGGTCCCTACGCCGTGAAGAAGGGCGTGCAGGGCGGCGACTCGCCCGCCAAGACAGGGGTGTTCAACGGGCAGTCCACCTACACCGGGTGCGCCACGGACGCCAAGGGGAACGTGTTCGGCGACGACCTGGGGACGGCCCAGGGCACATTCCCGGTGCCCACCGACGGCCGGCTGGTGGAGTGGTTTGCCCCCAAGTACACCTCCTACTGCATCCTCACCGGGCCCACCAGCGGGGGCGTGGGCCCCCACCACGTGGACGGCACAGGCGGGCTGGCCCAGCCGGGGATGATGACGGTGGCCGACAACGGCGACCTCCTGCTCCCCGAGGCCGGCGCCACCACGCCCGGCCAGCTCTTCGGCGGCCAGGTGCTGCGCATCGCCCACACATCGCTGCCGGCCAGCGCGGCGCAGTGCCCGGGCGGCGAGTACCCGCAGGGCGACCTCCACACCTCGGTCTTCATGCAGGGGAACGCCACATTCATGCCCTTCCCGATGGCCATCGCCAAGGACCCCAAGTGCGACTGCTTCGCCGTGGACACCGCCTTCGGCAACCCGGCCATCGCCTGGTACTCCCAGTCCGGCCAGCTCCTTCAGACACACCCCACGATCCCCGGCGAGACGATCGCCACACTGGGCAAGACACCCAACGGCTACAACCCGTTCGGCATGGCGTTCGCCCCCGACGGCACGCTGTACTTCGTCGACATCCACATCACCTGCGCGACAGGGACGCTCTCGCACTGCGGGCCCACCACATACAAGGGCAGGGTCCTGAAGGTCACCTTCGACAGCAGTGGGCAGCCGAACCTGCCCCCCAAGGTGGTGGACACAGGGTTCGCCTTCCCCACCTCGGTGACGGTCTGCGTCATCGGGCACGGGACGTGTCCGTTCCCGGCGTACGAGACTCACGCGCCGCTGAAGGAGGACAAGGCGGAAGGGGGTGGCTGACCGGCGGCGCAGGCCTCCCGCAGGCCTCGCCGCCGCCCTCCTCGCCGTGACCGCCCTCGCCGCCGTGGCCGGCGGCGCGGCGCCGGTGGGGCCGGACGGTGCGTCGGCGGCCGGTGGAGG
>JBOGGH010000680.1:0-1882 GCA_050743905.1 Acidimicrobiales bacterium | reverse complement strand
GGCCCGGCGACAGCAGCTCGACCACGCGCCCGGCGATCCCGTCCGCCCGCGCCGCCAGCTCGGCGGCCGTGCACGAGCCCAGCGGGTGCGGGACCACCGCCACCCCGTAGCCGGGGGCGCCCGCCGCCGCCGCGGCGAGCGCCGCCGCGGTGGCGAACTCGGTGGTGCAGAGGGCGGCCACCGGCACGCCCCGCTGCTCGAGCATTACGGCGTCGGCGATGCTGCACGAGCAGCACCCGGCGCAGTCGCCGACCCCGGTGACGACCACGTCGGCCTGCGCCACCAGCTCGTCCACCATGACGGCGGGCGCCAGGCGACCGATGGCCGGCTTGCGCCGCCAGACCGAGGCCTCGAGGCCGGTGGCCCGGGCCAGCCCGGCAACCAGCGCCTCCAGGAGCCGGTCGCTGTTGGGCTTGCCGTTGTCGAGCACGCCCAGCCGCAGGCCGGCGAGGGACGACGGCCGGGGGGCCAGGCTGGCGCGCCCGGGGTCCACCTCGTTCGTCGGGACCAGCACGGTCAGGGTGTCCGTGGCCAGGGTGGTCATGGTGGTCATGGTGGTCACGCTCCTATCCGGCAGGCGTTCAGCTCGGCCTGCCCGAGTTCCCTGGTGACGGGCTTCGACTCGTGGCCGCCCACCCAGGGCGGCACCACCGCCGAGTAGCCGTAGAGGTGGCCCCCCGCCACCAGCACCACGATGTCGTCCGGCTGCTCCACGGCCCGGCGGCGCTCCTCCTCGTCGCCGGGCTCCGGCTCCCCACGGACGCGACCCGCCCGCTTCAGGTCGGCCACCGAGCGCGCCGAGCGCTCGAAGAGCTCCTCGCGCACGGCGGCCCGGTCCATCCCGGCCGAGGCCAGCACCCCGGCGTGGAGGGGCCCGAGGACCACCACGAAGCTCCCGCCCGTGTAGTGCGAGACCTTCATGGCGTCGGCGACGGTGCCGAGCACCGGCCCGGGCTCCGAGGACCAGTCGTTGCGGGCGAAGATCGGCGCCTCCCCGGCGAACACGGTCACCGCGCTCGCCCCGGCCGGCAGCCCGCGGTCGGTGTGCATGGGCGGCCACGGGTTCCGCACCGGGCTCTCGCCTATGCAGTAGCTGTACTTGCCGGGGTGCCCCATGGTGGCCTTGTCCACCACCCCCGGCGACCCGCCACAGAGGTTCTGGCAGCACAGGCGCACGGCTCGGCCGATCGTGGCGTTGGCCACGTGGCCGGAGCCGAACACGCTGAAGCCGCTGTTCAGCCCCAGGAGCTCCACCGCCGCCCCGCTCACCACCACCAGCGGCGCGGTGGCGCCGCTCACCGTGGTGCTGTGGAGGTTGTACTGCTCCTCGCCCATCGCCCGCATGGCGGTCACCACCACCGGCAGGTACTCGGGCCGGCACCCGGCGGCCACCGCGTTCACGGCCACCTGCTCCACCGTGACCGTGCGCGACTGCTCGCGCAGCTCCACCACCACCTCGTCCGGGTGGAGCCCGGCCGCGGCGACCGCCGCGCCCACCAGCTCCGGCGTGGGCGGCACGATCGGCAGGCCGTCCGACCAGCCGTTCACCTGGAACAGCTCCTGGGCACCGGCGGGGCCCGCCACCTCGCGCCGGGGCGCCGAGAGGTCGAGGTCGGCCACCGTCACCGGCTGGCCGCGCCGTGCTCGGCCAGCCAGGCCTCCACGCCCTCGTGGGCCGCCGCCGCGTCGTCGTCGCCGAGGGCGCGGTTCTGGTAGGTCAGCTCCAGGCGCACGCCGTTGGGGTCGAAGAAGTAGATGGAGCTCCAGACGCCCTCGTGATCGACCGGGCCCAGCACCTCCACCCCGTGCTCCTTCAGCCGGCGCATCGCCGAGAGCAGCTCCTCCTCGCTGTCCACCGACATGGCGAGGTGCCGCGCCCAGC
>JBOGGH010000679.1:0-1886 GCA_050743905.1 Acidimicrobiales bacterium | reverse complement strand
CCTTCAGGGTCACCTCGGTGGCCTCGTCGTCGCCGGCCGCGCCGCCGTCCTCCCCGCCCGGGCCGCCGCCCGCGGCGTCGCCGGGCGGCTCGTCGCGCACCACCAGCCCACCCTCGAACTCGTTGTGCCCGAGGTGCAGCCCGTAGGCCACCAGCGCCCGGCAGCCGCGGAGGAGGAAGGAGGAGCCCACCGCCGCCGTGGTGCCGTCGAGCGCCACGCCGGTGACGTCGGGCGCCGGGGAGAAGGCCAGGCCGCCGAGGCGGAGCGAGGGGTCCGGCGCCACGGAGGCCACCCAGCCGAGGGCGTCCCAGCGCGGGTCGTGCTCGATGATCTCCAGCGAGATGCGCCGCCGGCCGTCGCCGGAGTACGTGCGGTGGGCGATGTCCCTGGGCAGCAGCATGAGGTCGCCGGTGCGGGCCTCGTAGGAGCCGTAGGGCTCGGTGCCCTCCATCTCCCGGAACTCCACCCGGACCGAGCCGGCGATCAGGTAGAGCAGCACGTCCCCGCGCAGGTTCGTGTTCCAGAACGGCAGGGCGTCGGCGGCCCCGGTCGACTCCCAGAAGACCGCCGTGCCCACCTGGCCCACCTTCGTGGGCACGTGGGGGTGCATGTCCGGGGCGCCGCCCAGGGCGACGATGTTGGTGAGGGCGAACCGGTCGGGGCGGCGCAGGATGTCGGCCGCCCCGGGCGTCACCGCCAGGTCGGCGAAGTCGGCGTGCAGGGGCACCCCGCTAGACGGCACGGCCCACCCACTCGCAGATGCCGGCCGCCGCCTCGGCCACCAGGTCCGGGCGGCCCTGGTAGTAGTGGGTCGCCCCCTCCACGCGCCGGATCTCCTTGCGGTCGTGGGGCACGGCGTCGAAGAGGGCCCGGGCGTGGCTCGGGAAGCACAGCTCGTCGGCCGACCCGTAGACCACGAGCACCGGCACGTCCAGGCGGGCGGCGTGGACCCGCCCGTCGCCGTTGCTCTCGTCCAGGCTCCACTGGCTCAGCCACGAGCGCAGCGACGCGTGGTGGCCGAGGCTGACCGGGATGTAGGTGGCCACCTGCGGGGCGCCCCACGGCGTGGTGGGCTCCCGGTCCGACGGGTCCAGGGAGAGGTCGAGGAAGCGGGGGTCGGCCACGGTGCCGTGCACGGTGAAGGGGAGGTCCCGCAGGCCGTCCGGGCGCCCCTCGAGCTCGGCCAGGCGTTCGTGCACCCAGGCGGTGATGCGGCGGTTCCGCGCCACCTGCGCGGCGCGGTACCGCTCCACGAACGCCGCGTCGTACGGCGGCCCGTTGGCCGGTGTGAACATGTCCAGCTCGGCCAGGCGGTCCAGCGGCCGCCGCTCGTCCGCCACGGCCGGGTCGAGCCACTCGGTGAAGACCACCGCCCGTCCCGGGTGGGCCATCAGGAACACCACCCCGTCGACCGGTGGCAGGCCGGCCGCGGTGAGGTCGGGCGGGTCGCCCGCCGGGGTGGCGGTGATCGTCGGGGAACCGGCCTGGCTCTGGTAGAGGGCAGCCAGGCCGCCGCCGCCGGAGTTGCCCACGAGCACGATCCGCCCGTAGCCCTCGGCCCGCAGGGAGGCCACCGCGGCGGCCACGTCGAGCACGCAGTTCTCCATCAGCAGCGCCGAGTCGTTGCCCACGTAGCGGGTGCACAGCCCCACCGCGTCCACGCCGCCGGCGGCCAGCGAGCCGAGCATGTAGTGGCCGAGGAAGTTGGAGGTCGGGTGGACCACCACCACCGCCGTGTCCGAGGGGCCGGCCGTGCTGCGGTGCCGGCTGGCCCAGATCCGGCCGGACGCCCGGGCCACGCCGGAGTAGACGTCGAGCCCGGCGCCGGCGACCATCGGGATCCCGAGCAGCTCGCCCACCGACGGCGCCGCGCCCGGCCCGCCGCC
>JBOGGH010000678.1:0-1888 GCA_050743905.1 Acidimicrobiales bacterium | reverse complement strand
GCGCGGACCTGCGCGACCCGGCGGCCGTGCTCGCACACACCGACCTTCGGGCCGTCATCGACCCGGCCGAGCCCGTGTGCGTCATCCTCGGCGCGGTGCTCCACTTCTTCGACGCCGATGCCGCCCGAGCGGTAACTGCCGGATACGCGCGGCTGATCGCGCCGGGCAGCTGCCTGGTCATCACCGTGGCCGGCTATGACGACGAGGCGCTCGGCAAGCGACTATCAGCGGAATACACCGCGGCAACGTGGCACAATCACACCCGTGAGGACATCGTGTCATTCCTCGCCAGGCTGGAGCTGATCGGGCCGGGCGTCACCGAGGCACAGACCTGGCGGGCGTGGATGCCCGAGCCGGTCATGCGACACCGAGACGGCCACGTGCTGGCCGCGGTCGCCCGCAAGCCGCAAGTGATGCCCAGCGCGGCATGGGCGAGGTAGCCATGGCCGTCGCCTGCTCGTTGCCCTGTGAGGATGAGGACCTTACGTTCCCGACAGGATAACTGCCGGGAATGCCCCCAGTGAGACCATGGCTCTCTCGATGAGGTCACGCACGGCCTTGCCTATTATGGTGTATACCTCCATCCCCGCCCTCGAAGGTAGTCAGTGGTTACCGATGGACGGGTGCCTCACGACAGCTTGACAGAGAGGGAGACGAACTTGCAGGCCTGGCAGGTTCGGGCTCCTCGGCAAACACGCCCGCGGCATGGGGGACGGGGACGACCATGACCAATGACAAGGTCTCGTTCGGGATGACGATTCCGCTGGACTCAGACGGGTTTCTACGCCGAGAGTGCCCCACGTGTGAGCGCGAGTTCAAGTGGCGGCCGTCTGAAGCGGAAGACGAGGAACGTGCCGATCCTACCGATATCGTCGGCTACTTCTGCCCTTACGGTGGTGTGCAGGCGCCGTGTGATGCCTGGCTAACGCAGGCCCAAGTCGCCCTTGCGCAGAACATCGTTGCGCGGGAGCTCATCGGCCCGATGGTCAGCAAGCTCGGTGCCTACGAGGAGCCCGACGAGTTCGATCCGCTGACCGAGGCCGATGACATGACCCTGGTCGTCTTCCCGTGCCACCCATCTGAGCCCCTGAAGGTCCTCGATGACTGGCGCAAGCCGGTGTACTGCTTGATCTGCGGGAAGGCTTCTGCCTAGCCGTTGGCGGGATCGGGCAGACGCTCGACGAATACATCAATGCCTTGCTTGAGCGCTTCCGAGAGCTCGCTGATCGCGTCCTCAAGCATCTTCTCGGTCTCAATGCTGCCGACGGTCGCGGACCGGTCACCCGACTCCCAGGTGAAGTAGTTACCCATGGTCGCCTTGGGACTGACGAGGATCAGCAGATTTAGCGCGATGAGACCGTTGTCGAGCAACTCCAGCGAGCGGCTCAATCTAAGCGTTGTCGAGCTGGACTGTTCGAATGGCGCGACGAGCGTACAGCGCTGCCATCGAAATAGGACCTGCTGGCCAGGGTGGTGACCCCGCACGATGTTCTGAGTCATCTCGTCGGTCATCGAGTCGACCTGCGTGCGAGGGTAGAGATCCTTCAATGCCGCGTTCAGGGGCGCGGTCAGTTCCTGAAGACGGCGCACGGCTGCGTAAGCAAGATCCTTGTACTGCTCAACCATGTCCTGTTCAGCGATTTCGAACTGAAGTTTCTCGCGAAGCCGGGAGCGGGCGACCGAGACGTCGAACACCGTAGGGGTGGCCGCGAGCGACTGCCAGGCCGCCAGGTCGCGGGCGACCTGAGCTTTCGATGGCCGTTCTTCCGGATGAAGGCGAGTCATCAGGTCAACTTCCTGGTCCAGAGCCCCGGATCGTGAATGGGGCCGGAAGTCCCCGATCTCGAAGCCGCGTGTGCCTACCGGCTGGTGTCCCTCGGGTGGCCAC
>JBOGGH010000677.1:0-1896 GCA_050743905.1 Acidimicrobiales bacterium | reverse complement strand
CCGTCGATTCGCGCCCGCAGGCCGAAGGTGCCCGCCTTCCCGAAGGTGCAGGAGAAAGAGTACTGCGAGCCGGTCGAACGGTTCCTGTCTCCGCGTCGATTGTGCACGTCGAGTGTTAGAAACTTTTGGCCCGGGTGTTACCGGTGCGTTGTGCCCTGCGCCCTGGCCTACAATCGCTAGCGGAGGAGGACCGAGATGCCGATCTACGAGTACCGCTGCAAGACCTGTGACGAGACCTTCGAGCTGCGGCGCCCCGCGGCAGAGTCCTCCGCCCCCGCGACCTGCCCGGCCGGGCACGACGCGCGACGAGTGCTCTCCGTCTTCGCCACCGTCGGTGCCTCGGGCACCGAGCAGGCCGCGATGCCGGCCGGCGGCTGTGGCCCGGGCTGTGCCTGCGCGGCGGGCTTCTAGCTCGGTTTCACCGCCCGGCGCGTCTCAGGCGTGCTGGCGCAGCCAGAAGATGAACCAGATCAGCCGGTAGATGAGATAACCGACGGTCCCGATCAACAGCACCTTGAAGTGCCACGGCGCCCGCGGCGGGTGCGCTTCGTCGCCGGGCGCGACGACATTGTCGCAGGTCGGGCAGCGGCTGACGCCCTCCTCGTCGGTGCGCGTCTCGGCATCGTCGACGAGCTGCTCGCAGTGGTCGCACCAGGCCATCTGCCGGGCCCTAGTGGTCCGTCGCTGAAATAGTCTGGTTAGCTAGCGTGACACCATGACATTGGTGCTCGCCCCGCCCCTGCCGATGACCGCCGAGCAGCGATCTGCGCTCGAAGTGATGGCCCGTTCGAGCTCTGCTCCGCATCGTGTGGTGACCCAGGCGCAGGGGTTGCTCTGGGCGGGCGACGGCGTCGCGAACGAGGAGATCGGCCGGCGTTGCGGTGTCGATCCCGACGCCGTCCGGCGGTGGCGACGAAGGTTCGCGGAGCTCGGTGTGGACGGTGTCGGGGTGATCGCGAAGGGCCGGGGCCGTCGGTCGTGGCTCCCCGAGGGCACGGTCGCCGGGGTCGTGCACGACACGCTGCACGGCGTTCCCGACGATGGCTCCACTCACTGGTCGACGCGTCTCATGGCCGAGCGGCACGGCATCGGCAAGGACACCGTGGCCCGCATCTGGCGGGACCACAACCTGCGGCCGTGGAAGGTGGCCACCTTCAAGGTCTCGAACGACCCACGCTTCGAGGAGAAGCTCGTCGACGTCGTCGGGCTCTACATGGCCCCGCCCGAACGGGCGGTCGTCTTCTCCTTCGACGAGAAGACCCAGGTCCAGGCGCTTGACCGCACCCAGCCGAGCCTGCCGATGACGCCCGGACGGGCGGGCACCTTCACCCACGACTACAAGCGCAACGGCACGACGAACCTGTTCGCGGCGATGAACGTCGCCACCGGTGAGGTGCTCTATGACACGAGGGACCGCCACACCGCCGAGGACGTCCTGCGCTTTTTCAAGCACATCGACCTGCACGTCGAAAAGGAACTCGAGATCCACGTCGTGCTCGACAACCTCTCCGCGCACAAGGCGCCGCCGGTCGCGAAGTGGCTCGCCGACCCGAAGCGCGCCCGCTGGCACCTCCACTTCACGCCGACCTCTTCGTCGTGGGTCAACCTCGTCGAGCGGTGGTTCAAAGAGCTGACCGAGCGACGGCTCAAGCGTGGCGCGTTCAGCTCGGTCGACGCGCTCGTCGAAGCGATCGAGCTCTGGACCGAGCACTGGAACGATGAGCCGAAGCCGTTCGTTTGGCACAAGCCCGCCGAGCAGATCATCGAAAAGGTCCGCCGGGGACGGGCGGCACTCCACCAGATCAACTCCGCGACGGACCACTAGTCGTTCGTAAACGTGAGGGAGCCGAAAGCTCGCTCATCGGTGCAATTGCTTCGCTCCTCGTAGGACTCATG
>JBOGGH010000676.1:0-1903 GCA_050743905.1 Acidimicrobiales bacterium | reverse complement strand
GTCCAGGACCGCGTGGCCCGTTCTCTCCGTTCGCAGCTGCATCGGGTGCATCGGGCGTCCCCCCCAGGTCGGTGCGCGCCGGGCCTCATTGTGGCCCGCCCGGCGCGCCGGTGCTCAGCGCACCAGGCCGCGGCCGGTCACCAGGGGCAGGTCGAGGGCGGTGAGCAGCCCCGGGGGCGCCGCCACCACCGCCGGGACGGCGTTGACCAGGCGCATGGCGGTGGCCTTCAGGCCGGCCGTGTTGTGGTCGCCGTCGGAGCCCAGGAGCTGCAGGTCGAGCGTGTACTCCGGCTCGCCCCGCACCACCACCCGGTAGCACCCCTGCCCGGCGGGCTGCGGCCACCCCGGGGCCAGGTCGTCGCGGAGGCGGGTGACGTGCTCCAGGACGATCACGGCGCGGCCCCCGATCACGCCCCGGACCTCGAAGTGCAGGGCGGCGGCGGTGCCGGCCGCCACCGGCCCGGCCGCCACCTCGAAGTCCTCGGGCGCCGGCTCGCGTTCGTGCCACTCCTCGACCGCGTCGAGCGCCACGCCCAGCCCGGCGGCGAGCTGGCGGACCACGCTGCCCCAGGCCATGGTGAGGACCCCGGGCTGCAGCAGCATCGGCACCGCGTCCATCGGCCGGCCGAACCCCATGATGTCGAAGAGCACGGTCGCCTGGTTGTAGGTGGCGTAGTTGAGGATCTCCACGCAGCGCACCTCGTCGATGCGCTCGCTGATGCCCGTGAGGGTGAGCGGCAGGACGTCGTTGGCGAACCCCGGGTCCACGCCGTTGACCCAGAGCGACGCGCCCCCCGCCTCCGCCGCCTCGCGCAGCGGGCGGGCCAGCGGGTCGTCCGGCGACGGGTACTGGAGGAACACCGGGCCGCTGGAGACCACGTCGATCCCGGCCCGCAGGAACCGCTCCAGGTCGGCCAGGGCGGCGGTGAGCCGGTCGTCGGCCATGGCCGAGTGCACGATGCAGTCGGGCTCGAGGGCCAGCAGCGCGGCGGCGTTATCCGAGGCCGCCACGCCCAGGGGGTGCCCCAGCCCCGCCAGCTCGCCGGCGTCCCGCCCCACCTTGGCCGGGTCGGACACGAACACCCCGGCCAGCTCCAGCTCCGGGTGGGCGTGGACGCCGGCCAGCACGTGGCGGCCGACGTTGCCGGTGCTCCACGCCACCACGCGCAGCGTCACGGCCGCCGCCTCCCGCTCCTGCCGCCGCCGCCCCTCCCGCCGCCGTTGCCGTCGCCGCGTCCCGGGCGGCTCACAGGTCCGGCAGCCCGAAGTCGAGGTTGGGCACGTCCAGCCCGCCGTCGGCCTCCACCACCTTGCCGGTCACGTAGGAGGCCGCCGGCGAGGCCAGGAAGAGGACCACGGCGGCGATCTCCTCGGGCTCGGCGATGCGACGCAGCGGCGTGTGCTCCTCCATGGCGGTGCGCAGCTCGTCGCTCTGCAGCACCACGTCGAGGGCGGAGGTGGCGGTGGAGCCCACGCCCACGGCATTGACGCGGATCCGGGGGGCCAGGTCCTTGGCCGCCAGCCGGGTGTAGTGGGCGAGCGCCGCCTTCACCGTGCCGTAGGCGAGGTAGCCCCGGCCGGAGATGCGGCCCATGACCGACGAGACGTTGACCACGGCGCCGCCCCCGGCCTCCAGCATGTGCGGCACGGACGCCCGCACCAGGGCGTGGGCGGTGGCCACGTTGAAGTGGAAGGCCTCCTCCAGGAAGCGCGGCGAGGTGTCGAGCAGCGGCCTGGGCATGGTGCCGCCGAGGTTGTTCACCACGACGTCGAGCCGGCCCAGCTCCTTCCTGGCGGTGCCGGCCAGCGCGGCCACCGCCTCCAGGTCCGAGAGGTCGGCGGCCACCGCCACCGCCCGCCGCCCGGCCGCCTCCACCCGGTCGGCCACCGCCGCCAGTTGGTC
>JBOGGH010000675.1:0-1906 GCA_050743905.1 Acidimicrobiales bacterium | reverse complement strand
CCCACCGTGGCGTGGGATCCGGCGGCGGGCACGGTGGACCGCGACGCGCTCCAGCGGCTCGGCCCCTTCACCGCGGTCGTCCACCTGGCGGGCGCCGGCATCGGCGACCGGCGGTGGACCGGGGGCCGCCGCCGCGAGCTGGTGGCGAGCCGGGTCGGCCCCACGCGCCTGCTGGCCGGGGTGGTGGCCGCGATGGACCCCCCGCCCGAGGTGCTGGTGAGCGCCTCGGCCGTGGGCTTCTACGGCGACCGCGGGGACGAGGAGCTCAGCGAGGACAGCGCCGGCGGGACCGGGTTCCTCGCCGACCTCTGCCGCGACTGGGAGCTGGCGGCGGCCACGGTGGCGGACCGCGTGCGGGTGGTGCACCTGCGGTCCGGGATCGTGCTGGACGCCGGGGGCGGCGCCCTGGCCCGGCAGCTCCCGCTCTTCCGGCTGGGCCTCGGGGGGAGGCTCGGCAGCGGGCGCCAGTACACGAGCTGGATCACCCTCGAAGACGAGGTGGCGGTAGTCCGCAGGGCTGTCCAGGACGACCGCCTGGCCGGCCCGGTCAACGCCGTGGCCCCGGACCCGGTGACGAACGCCGAGCTGGCGCGTGCCCTGGGCGGTGCCCTCCACCGCCCGGCGCTCCTCCCCGTGCCCCGCCCGGCCCTCGAGCTGGCCCTCGGTGCGGGCATGGCCCGGGAGATGGTCCTGGCCAGCCAGCGCGTGCTGCCCGCCCGGCTCGCCGCCGCCGGCCACGGGTTCGCCCACCCCACCATCGACCTCGCCCTCGCCGCCGTGCTGGCCCACGACGGCTGACGGTCGGGGACGGGCGAGCACCGGGCGCCGGGGATGGCGGCAGCGGAGAGGGGGCGCGACGGGCGGTCGGCGTTCCTCGCCCGCGCCCGGTGGGCGGTGCCGGCGGTCGGCCTGCCGGCCATGGTGGTGGCGGTGGCGCTCGCCCCCGGCGACGCCGGCGCCGCGGCTCACCAGGACTGGCCGCCCTTCGTGCTGGTGAGCGGGCTCCTGCTCCTCGGCCTGGTGGCCCGGGCCGACGGGCTCTTCGACGCCGGCGGCGCCCTCGTGGCCGGCGTGGCGCGCGGCGGCTTCTCGCTGCTGGCCCTGTCGGCGGTCGTGGTGGCGGTGGTCACCGCCGTCCTCAACCTCGACACCGCGGTGGCGTTCCTCACCCCCGTGCTGGTGGTGGCCGCACGACGCCGGCGCACCGGGGAGCTTGCGCTCCTCTACCTGGCGGTGTTCCTGGCCAACGGGGCCTCGCTGCTGCTGCCGGGCTCCAACCTGACCAACCTCATCGTCCTCGGCGACCGGCACCTCTCCGGGAGCGCGTTCGCCGCCGCCATGCTCCCGGCGTGGATCGCCGCCTCGGTGACGATCCCGGTGGTGCTCGCCGTGGCCTTCCGGCACGAGCTGTCCCGGTCGGGGCCTCGCGCCCGGTCGGTGCCGCCCACGGCCCGCGTGGGCGCCGGCGCGGCCGGGGTGGTGGTGGCCGTGGTGGCGATGCTGGTGCTGTCCGGGGGGACGGTGGCCCTGGTGGTGGCGGGCGCCGGCTGCCTGGCCGCCGGCTGGCACCTGGCCCGGGGACGGGTGGGGCGGGACGCGCTGGCGCGGACGGTGGACGTGCCCGTGCTCGGCGGGCTGTTCGGCCTGGCGGTGGCCCTGGGCGCGCTGGGGCGCGCCTGGTCCGGCCCGTCGTCGCTGCTGGCCCACGCCGCCTCCTGGCAGGCGGCGCTGCTCGGGGCGGCCACCAGCGTGGTGTGCAACAACCTGCCGGCCGCGTCCCTGCTGGCCGCCCGCCCCCCGGCGGACCCGCACGCGCTGCTCGTGGGGCTCGACCTCGGCCCCAACCTGGCGGTGACCGGCGCCCTCTCCGCCGTGCTGTGGTTCCAGGCGGCACGGGGGGCGGGCG
>JBOGGH010000674.1:0-1908 GCA_050743905.1 Acidimicrobiales bacterium | reverse complement strand
AGTTCGTTGGGTACACCCGGCACCTGACAGCTCGCTGAGCCAGGCCGCGCCGGGATGGACGCGCTGCCGACGCCAGGTTTGAACAGTGAGCCCAGCCCGGGGTGCCGTCGCCCAGATCGCCACGAGGGTTACGCTCCCTCCGACGCAGCACCTGGAAGCCGTCGAGGGTCGGGGTGACGATGGGAAGGCCGATCGGGGGAGCGCTGGCGGCGGTGCTGTCCGTCGCGGCGGGCGTCGGCTGCCTCGGGCTTCCGGTCGCCGGTACGACCGCCGCGGCCGCGGCCGGCGCCCCCGCAGCCAGGCCGGCGACAGCGGGCGTAACGGGAACAGCCTCCACACCGGCCCCCCGGCTCGGCCCGGGCCAGGCGCTCGGTGCCGGACAGGCGCTCGGTGCCGGACAGGCGCTCGCCTCGCCGGACGGCCAGGTCACCCTGGCCATGCAGCAGGACGGCAACCTCGTGGCCTACGCCGGGGTCGACGGTGCGGAGCGGGTGCTCTGGGCGTCGTGGACCGAGCGGGACCCGGGTGCCTACGCCGTCATGCAGCAGGACGGCAATCTCGTGGTCTACAGCCCGGCGGGCACGGCGCTGTGGTCCTCAGGGACCGCCGGCCACCCCGGGGCGGAGGTGACGGTCCAGGACGACGGGAACACCGTGGTCTACGGCCTGGACGGGGTGCCCCTGTGGTCCACCGGGACCGAGATCGGCTTCGTGGGGCCGGACGAGGGGACAGCGCTGCCGGCCGGCCACGAGCTCGGGCCCGGGGCGTTCCTCCAGTCGGCCAACGGCCGCTACCGCCTCTACGTGTCGCCGGACGGCGCGCCCGCCCTCTACCAGCGGGACGCCGGCGGCCTCTGGTGGCTGATGGAGGGGAGCGACAGCCTGGACCCGGTGCCGGGCGACCCGACGTTCTTCACGTGCGCCCTCTGCACCGGGGCGGCGTCCGTCCTCCCCGGCTCCTTCCTGGCGCTCCAGGGAGACGGCAACCTCGTCCTGTACCCCCACGGCGGAGGACCGGCGGAGTGGTCGGCCGGCACGGCCGGGACCGGGGGAGCGAGCCTCCGGCTGCAGGACGACGGCAACCTGGTCCTTTACGACGCGCCGGGCCCGGCGGGCGCTGTGCCGCCGGTCTGGCAGACCGGCACCGACCTGTTCCGGGGCACGGTGCTCGGTGACGGGGTGACGCTCGGGGCCGGGCAGTTCGTCCTCAGCCCCGGCGGGGCGTTCGAGCTGGTCATGCAGGCCGACGGCAACCTCGTGGTCTACGGCGCCGGGTTCGCCCATGCCCTGTGGGCCAGCGGGACCGAGGGCGACCCGGGGGCCTTCCTCGACATGCAGGACGACGGCAACCTCGTGGTCTACCGGGGCGGGTCCACGCCGGCGGACCGGCCGGACGTGACAGGGACTGCAACAGTGGCCACACAGGACGGTGCGGGCGTGGCCGAGTGGGCCAGCGGCACCGCCGCGCCCGGCGCCGACCAGGACGTGACCTACGCCACGGTGGCCACGCCGTACGCCGGGTGGCTCTCGGCCACGGCCGCACAGGCCGGCCAATCGGCGCAGCAGGCCCGGACAGCAGCGGCGGCGTTCGAGGCGTCCGCCGGGGCGGTCGTGCCCCCGCCGGTGGTGGCCTCCAACCGGGCACAGTTGGCGACGCTGGTGGCTACCAACGTCTTTGGCCAGAACACCCCGGCGATCGCCGCGACCGACGCGCAGTACGCCGAGATGTGGGCCCAGGACGCCGCCGCCATGTACGCCTACGCCACCGCGTCGTCGACCGCCGCCTCCCTCCCCCTCACCGAGCTGAGCGACGCTCCGTAGACCCCCGGTCCACCCGTCCGCCGGCCTGGCACGCCCGTCACCGCGGGTGACCGGTGAGGCTCGACCTCCGGGCACATCGTCGATGGCC
>JBOGGH010000673.1:0-1910 GCA_050743905.1 Acidimicrobiales bacterium | reverse complement strand
CCGCTGCGTCGAGCCGCTGCCACGGCACGGCGCTGGCCGGGCCGTTCCAGTGCCGGGCGATCCACGCCGCGCTCGACGTGCAGAACCCGCAGTCGCCGTCGTAGACGAGCACCGGCACACGCCCGCCGGCACGCGCCACTGGGCCGCCGGCACCGGGCACGGGATCGTGGACCGCCACCCCCTCACCCTACGGACCGCCCGGCGCGAGCCCGGCGGCTGGTCAGGCCTGCAGGTCGAGCAGCGCGCCGGCCAGCGCCTCGAGCTCAGGCCGCCACGCGGGCGGCGGCTCCAGCGGCCGGACCACGAACTTGGAGAACCCGGCGTCCAGGTACTCCTCCACGAGCTCCCGGAGCGCCGGCAGCCCCACCGGCACCAGCCGGTCGAGCGGCCGCCCGCGGGCCCGGGCCGAGAGGGCGGCGGCGGCCCGCTCGGGGAGGGCCCGGTGGGCGTAGCCGATGCTCACCCCGAAGTGCTCCGGGTCCACCACCCTCCCGGCCGCGGCGGCCGAGGCCTCCACCACCTCGCGGCCGCGCCGGGCGTCCTCGGGCGTGCAGAGGGCCGGCAGCCACCCGTCGGCCAGCCGGCCACACCGCTCCAGCGAGGCCCGGGCCACGCCGCCCAGCCACACGTCGAACGGCTGCTGGACCGGCACCGGCGAGAGCGTCACCCCGTCCAGCCGCCCGGCCGGGCCGTCGTAGGTGACGGGCTCGCCGGACCACAGCCGGCGGAGCAGTGGCAGGACCTCCTCCACCGCGCCACCCCGCTCGGCCGGCGCCACCCCCACGGCGTCCCGCTCGGCCCCGTGCGCCAGCCCGGTGACGAAGGTGACAAGGAACCGCCCGCCGCTCAGCACGTCGAGCGAGGCCACCTGCTTGGCCAGGCGGAGCGGGTGCCGGCCCGGCAGGAGCATGGTGGTCCCCACCTTCAGGCGGGGGTGGGCGGCCGCTGCCCACGCCAGGCCCACCAGCGGGTCGAGCCCCGGCGTGCTCAGGATCTCCGGCAGCCAGAGGGAGTCGAAGCCGAGATCCGCCAGATCGCCGGCGAGCCCCGCCATGCCCGGCCCGTCCAGGCCGGCGGCGGCGGTGCCCAGCCCGATGCGGATCTTCACCGGGACCGCCCGGCCCCGGCGGCCGGGCCCGCCGAGCAGGCCACGGGGGACGGGCACGGAGGCACGCGGGCGATGCTACCGACGCACCCCGGTATGCTCCCGCCCGATGCCCGACGGCGGCCCCTCCATCGACTTCGACGAGGTCGGCCGGCACACGGTCATCGGCCTGCTGGGGGTGGAGACGGTGGAGGCCGGCCCCGAGCGGGTGGTCCTGCGGCTCCCGGTCACCTGGAAGACCCACCAGCCGTTCGGCGTCCTCCACGGGGGCGTCTCGGCGCTGCTGGCCGAGTCCGCCGCCAGCTACGGCGGCGCCCTGGCCGCGCCGCGGGGCAAGTCCGTGGTGGGCATCGAGCTGAACGCCAGCCACCTGCGGCCCATGCGCGAGGGCGTGCTCACCGCCACGGCCACCCCGGTCCGGACCGGGCGCACCGTCCAGGTGTGGTCGATCGCCCTCACGGACGAGGAGGGCAGGGCGGTCTGCCACGCGCGCTGCTCCCTGGCCGTCGTCGACCACCCCCGGGCCTGACCCCGGGCCGGGGGGCGGGGCGCCCCCACCGGCGCCCCCACCGGCGCCCCGCGGCCGGGGCCACCGTGAGTCGCACCACGTGGTGACGTCCGGTAGGATGCCGGGGTGCCCGAGGTAACACCCATCGGCGATAGGGGAACCATCGGGCACGACCCCTCGGCCGCCGATCCGGCCGTTCCACCTGTTCGCAATGGTGGTACCAGGGGTCCTACCCGAGTTCCTACTACAGGTAGTACCAGAGCGGAGGTGCTGGCATGACGCGTAGGGATCCCGTGG
>JBOGGH010000672.1:0-1917 GCA_050743905.1 Acidimicrobiales bacterium | reverse complement strand
CTGTTCGAGCAGGCCGCGCGCGAAGCGGTCACCGAGGTCGCCAACCAGCGTCCCCGTCTGGAAGCCGAGTACGCCAGCACCGATACCCAACTCCAAGAGACCACCACCGCGCTCAACCGCTACCTGCACGCCTTCGAGACCGACGCCATGCCCGCCGCGGTCTGCGCTCCGCGCGTCGCCGAGCTGCCGGCCCGGCGTGACGAGCTCACCATCCACCACAAGCGGCTCGCTGCCGAGCTGCGTACTGCCACGCCCCAGCTTCCCAGCCCCGACGAGATGCGCCGTCTCGTCGCCAAGATCAAGCAGGCCGTCACCGGCCAGAGTCCCGACGTGGTGAAGCAGATGTTCGAGGAGTTGATCGACCGGGTCGAGATCACGCCCGATCGGCACGCCTACCCGTGCTTCTGGGTGCCCTCCGGCTGCGAAGCTCGCCCGTCATACGGCGAACCCGTTCCAGATGCGCGTAACCATTCAGGTCCCCGAGCAGTTCTGGACCTGACGGCGCGATAGATGACGGGCGTTCGGGGTGCGGGAACGAGGGCGTTCGGTCAGGTAGGCGCCGGGATCACCCAGGGATCCCCGCGGAACAGTTGGCCGAGCACGTCGAGCGCACCGACGCCGTGCTTGCGGGCGGTGTCGAGGTAGGAGCGGATGGCGGCGAAGTGGCGCATGTGGTCCTCGGACTGGAAGCAGCCACTGATCTTGCGGTGAAGCTTTGCCATCCGCAGTGACCGCTCGGCTTCGTTGTTGGTGAAGGGCACCGACAGGTCCTTGGCGAACCGGGTGGCTTCGGTGCGCAGGTCTCGCAGGGCACAGGCGAGATTGAACGACTTGCGTTCGAGAGCGTCGCGTCCGCGCCCGTGAGGCTGGGGGTTGGCAGTGAGGCCATCGGCAACGAGCGCGTCGTAGCGCGCCAAGAACCCGTGGAGCGTTCGCCGGGGCAGGCGGCAGCGCCCGGTGGCGCGGGCCTCGTGGCAGGCGTCGTTCGTCTCGGTGAGCAGCGCCGCCATCGCGTTGGCCCACCCCTGGTCGAAGCGCACGCCGACGGCGGACAGCTCCCGGAGGATGTGGGCCCCACAGATGGCGTGTCGGACCTGGCGGTAGTTGAAGTACATGGCCAGGCGGTCGTGGACCATCACGCCGCGCACCCGCCCCAAGATGCCGGCCGCATCGGGGGCGTCCTTGCCGCGGGTGGGGCTGGCGAACAGGTGGGTGTAGCGCTCCGAGGCCACCACGTGCAGCCACCAGGTGGTGGTCCTCACCTGGTCGGAGGTCTCGTCGGCGTGGACGACGGCGTCGGTGGCCAGGACGTCTTCGAGGTCGGAGAGGAACGGGCCGAGACGGTCTGCCGCCTCGGCGGCGAGCCCTGCGACGAAGCCGGTGGAGACGTCGGCGCCGAGCATGGCCGACACGGCCTTGGCCGTGCGTTCGACCGGCAGGTGTTGGGCGTGGAGCAGGTAGAGGGTCATCGCCCGGACGTTGGGGCCGTAACAGGCGGGGGCTCTCGCCTCGTCGGGAAGGGCGCCGACCGACAGGGTCCCGCACTCACAGCGTCGTCGGACGGCCCGGTGCTCGGTCGAGGTCAGCTGGTGGTCGGGCACGTCGAACACCTGGCGGCGGATCACGCCCTCCATTGGTGCGCTCGACAGGTCCTCCCCGCAGGCCGCGCAGCAACCTGGCTCGTGGACGACGACGTGGTCGGGTTGGTCGGTCATCTGCAGGTTCTTGCCGCCAGCACCCGGCTGCTTGCCTCGCCGGCGGGCGGTCTTTCGCTGTTGCTGCTCCTCGGCCCGGCGCTCGGCCCGCGACTTGGTGGCCTCGGCTCGCTCCTTGGGCCGGTCGCTCGACGGCGGGAGCGACGACGTGAGCGAGCCCTGGGCCCGGGCTTCGAGCGCTGCGATGCGTCGCGCCAACTGC
>JBOGGH010000671.1:0-1917 GCA_050743905.1 Acidimicrobiales bacterium | reverse complement strand
CCGAGCGTCCGGGCCACCCGCTCGATCACCTGGACGAACCCCCCGCTCACCACGGCCGTCACGTAGCCGAGCCGCTTGAGGGTGCGCACGAGCGTCCGGGCGCCCGGCGCCAGCACCAGCTCGTCGGCGAGCTCGTCCAGCGCCGTGGCCGGCGTGCCGGCCAGCAGCCGGAGCCGGCGGGACAGCGACTCGGCGAAGTCGATCTCTCCGGCCATCGCCGCCGCGGTCACCGCCGCCACCTCGGTGGCGCAGCCGGCGCGCCCGGCGAGCAGGTCGATGGCCTCGCCTTGGAGGAGGGTGGAGTCGGCGTCGAGCACGATGAGGTGCTTGGCCCGGCGGTGGAGGCCGGCACGCTGGACCGCCACGTCCACCTCCAGGCGGGCCGCCTCGGCGCTCAGCTCGCGCCGCAGGCGCTGGGGGTCCGCCCCGGACACGGTGAGCTCGTAGCTGGCCACCGGGTAGGCGGCCAGCCGGACCACGCGGTCCACGTTCCCGCCGCACGTGGCCACCCGGTGGCAGATGCCCGCCATGGCGCCCGACCCGAGCCGGGGCGCGAGCACGGTGACGAGCTGGCGCGGCCGGCGGGCCGGCTCGGGTGCCTGGCGCGGCGCGCCCAGCGCGGCCACCGTCACCTCGAGATCCTCCGAGCCCCCGCCCAGCCATCCGGCGAGGGCAGTGGCCAGCGCGTGCCGCACCGGCTCGACATGCCCGGGGCCGCCCTCGATCTCCACGCTCAGGAGGAGCCGGCCGTGGACCTGCACCTGCTCTACGTCGAGCAGGGCCAGGCCGAGCAGGGCCAGGCCGGCGAAGAGCCGGCCGGCGATGTCTGGGCGGTCGCCCCCGGTCACGGTGACGATGATCGAGGTGCGGTCACCCATGCCGGCCACACCGTATTGGCCCCGTGGTGCCGGGCGCCCGTCCGGCGGCGCGGGTAGCGGCGCGGGGCGGGCTCAGCCCCCGGGCGAGCTCGTCATGGAGGCGAACGACCCGGCCAGCGCGACGGCGGCCGCGGCCAGGGCCGCCCAGGCCACCCAGGTCAGCGCGACCGAGGGGCTCGTGCCCAGGGCCTGGGCGTCCGGGCTCGTGCCCCGCACCTGCCGGTCCACCGCCACCAGCACCCACAGGGGGAGCTGGACCAGGGCGGCGAGCCGGAGGAGCGACAGCACCCCCACCGCCCCGCGGGAGCCCACCCGCAGCACCGACGTGGTCACGCCGAGGAGGACGGTGGCCACGGCGACGAGCAGGAGCGCCACCCGCCACCCGCCGAACACCGCGTCGACCACGGTGAACGTGCGGGGCTCGGTGAGCGGGACCCCGCCGATCGCCGTCACCCGGTAGTAGGGGAGCGAGCAGGCGACGAGCAGCAGGGTGCTGAAGACGGCCACGAAGACGCCCCGCTCGTCCACCGCCCGCCTCGGCGTGGCCGGCGTGGCCGGCTTGAGCCTCCGCCGGCGGGCGGCGATCAGGTCGTCGTCGGACCACCGCGAGTCCCCCCAGACGCGGTCGCTGGGGCGGGCGGTGGCCACCCCCCCGGCGCGGGCGCCGAAGGCGCTGCCCCAGCCGAGCCGGCCGAACCGGCCCGAGGCGGCCATCCGCTCGGGGGGCGGGTCGGCGATGAGGGGCGGCGGAGGCACGGCGTCCGCCGGCGGCCGGGCTCCCGGCGCGGGCGGCGACCCCTCGGACGCGTCCCGGCGTCCGGGACCCCGTGTGGCGTCGGTGATCTCGACCACCCCCTCCAACCGCCCTCCCCGGACGGCCTCCAACCACTCCGCTTCCCGGGTGGTCACTCGGGAAGCGCGCCGGAGCGCGACCCGGATGCTAGCCCTCCGGCGTGGGCGCCGCCCGGTTCCCCGCCAGCCGGAGCGCGGCGGCCACCGCGTCTTCGGGCCCGTGGGCCGCCTGCACGCCACGGTCGGC
>JBOGGH010000670.1:0-1920 GCA_050743905.1 Acidimicrobiales bacterium | reverse complement strand
GTGCCGGTCACCTGAGCCCCGCCGCCGGCGCCTCCCTCACCGCCCGGCGGCGGCCCCGCCACGCGCCGCGCCCGGCGGAGGTGGCGGCAGGTGACGGTGCGACCCCGGACCGGCCCACCCCCCCGCGGGCAGCCCGTGCGGCGCGCCTCGCGGCCCGCCACGCCCTCACGGTGGCCGTGCTGGCGCTCCCGGCGGTGGTGCTGTGGTGGCACGCGTGGGACGGCCACCTCACCTCCACCGTCACGTGCACCTGCGGCGACGCCGGCCAGGAGGTCTGGTTCGTGGCCTGGCCGGCCTACGCCCTGGCCCACGGGCTCGACCCGCTCTTCTCCGGCTGGCTCTACGCCCCCCGGGGCGTCAACCTCATGGCCAACACCGGAACCCCCCTGGTGGGGACCGTGCTGGCCCCGGTCACCTGGCTCTTCGGCCCGGTCGCCGCCACCACGGTGGCGCTCACCCTCTCCCCCGCCCTCAGCGCCTGGGGCTGCCTGGTGGCCTGCCGGCACGTCACCCGGTGGCGGGCGGCGGCGTGGGTGGCTGCCCTCCTCTTCGGCTACTCGCCGTTCGTGGTGACCAACCTGGCCGACGGCCACGTGATGGTGAGCCTGCTGGTGGTGCCGCCGCTCCTGCTGCTGGCCGGCCACGAGATCCTGGTGGCCCGGCGGGGCGACCCCGTCCGCTGGGGCGTGGCCGCCGGCGTGCTGGCGGCGGTGCAGTTCCTGATCTCCCCGGAGGTGCTGGCGATCACCGCCGTGGCCGGCGCCGCCGGCCTCCTGCTGCTGGTGGCGCTCGCCCCGCGGCTGGTGGCCGGGAGCCTGCGCCGGGCGGCGCGGGCGGGGGCGGCGGCCGTGGTGGTGGGCGGGGCGCTCGTGGCACTGCCAGCCTGGTTCCTGCTGGCCGGCCCGCGCCACATCTCGGGCCCGCCCTGGACGGGCCTGGCGGTGCTCATCGAGGGGACCCAGCCCTACACGGTCTGGGATCCCGGCGCCTACCGGTCGGCGGCCGGCATGCTCTCCCGGCTGAGCGGCTACGAGGGCGCGTCCGGCCCTCCCGCCGCCTACCTCGGCTGGGGCGTGCTCGCCCTGGCCGCCGCCTCCCTGGTGGTGGCGTGGCGGCGGCGGGCGGCCTGGTGGGCGGCGGGCACGGCGGTGGTGGTGTTCGTCCTCTCGCTGGGCACGCTGCTGTGGACGTCGCCGGACCACCTGAGCACCCTGTGGCTCCCGTGGAAGGTGGTCGGGCGGCTGCCCCTGCTGGCCGACGTGCTGCCGGCGCGCCTCAGCGGGCTGGCCGACCTGTTCGTGGCGGTGCTGGTGGCGGTGGGGCTGGACGCCGCCCGCCGCCGCCTCGGTGCCTGCGTGCGGCCCGGCCCGGCCCGCGCCGGGGGCGTGGTCCTGGTGGCGGCGGCCCTGGTGGCCGTGGGCACCGTGTGGTGGACCTACCAGGTCCCCTTCACTACCCGCCAGGTCGCCGTGCCGAGGTGGTTTGCCACCGCCGGGACCACGGTGGCGCCGGGCTCGGTGGTGCTCGCCCTCCCCTTCCCCTTCCCCTCGACCGGGACGTCCGGGCCCATGGTCTGGCAGGCCGAGGACGGGATGCGCTTCCGGCTGGCCGGGGGCTACGCCAAGGCGCCCGGCCCCGGCGGCCGGCCCCTCTCGGACCATCCCGACCGTCCCCCCTACGGCACACTGACCCGCCTGTCCACCCGGTTCCTCGGTCCGCCCCCGGCCGGCACGCCGCACCAACTCGCCGGGCTGCGCGCCGCCCTGCGGCGCTGGCAGGTGGACGACGTGGTGGTGACCGGCCGGATCCCCGACCCGGCCCGGGCGGCCACCCTGCTCACCGGGGTGGTGGGCCGGGCGCCGGCCCGCTCCCACGGAGCGTGGGTGTGGGACCTGCGCCGCCGCCCGGCCGCCCGGGGAG
>JBOGGH010000669.1:0-1921 GCA_050743905.1 Acidimicrobiales bacterium | reverse complement strand
CTTCCAGACCATCTCCCCCGCCTCGTTCTGGACCCACTCGCCCTCGGCCCACTCCTGCCCGGCGTACCCGGCCTCCTCCTCCTCGAGCTGGGTCTCGCTCTTGATGTCGATGCGCCAACCGGTCAGGCGGGCGGCCAGGCGGGCGTTCTGGCCCTCCTTGCCGATGGCCAGGGAGAGCTGGTAGTCGCTCACCACCACGGTGGCGGTGCCGGTCTCGTCGTCCAGCCGCACCTCGCGTACGCGCGCCGGGGCCAGGGCGTTCTGGATCAGGTCCACCGGGTCGTCCGAGAAGGGCACCACGTCCACCCGCTCGCCGCGCAGCTCGTTGGTGACCATGCGGACCCGCGAGCCCCGGGCGCCCACGCAGGCGCCCACCGGGTCCACGTTGGCGTCGTTGGACCACACGGCGATCTTGGTGCGGTGGCCGGGCTCGCGGGCCGCCGCCCTGATCTCCACCACCCCGGAGGAGATCTCGGGCACCTCCAGCTCGAACAGCCGTTTGATCAGCCCCGGGTGCGTCCGGCTCACCACGATCTGCGGGCCCTTGGTGGTCTTGCGCACCTCCACGATGTAGGCCTTCAGGCGGGCGCCGTGCTCGTAGCGCTCGTAGGAGACCTGCTCGGCCTGGGGCAGCAGCGCCTCCACCTTGCCCAGGTCGAGCAGGGTGTAGCGGTTGTCCGTCTGCTGGACGATGCCGGTCACGATGTCCCCCTCGCGGCCGGCGTACTCCTCGTACTTCATGTCGCGCTCGACCTCGCGGATCCGCTGCAGGATCACCTGCTTGGCCGTCTGGGCGGCGATGCGGCCGAAGTCGTCGGGCGTGTCGTCCCACTCGTTGAGGACGTTCCCGTCCTCGTCCAGCTCCTGCCCGTAGACCCGGATCTCGCCCGACTCGGGGTCGATGGTGACCACCGCCTCCTCGGCGGCGTCCGGCCGGCGCTTGTACGCCGCCACCAGGGCGTTGGCCAGGGCGTCGAGGAGCGTGTCGACCGAGATGCCCTTGTCCCGGGCGATCTGGCCCAGGGCGTCGAGGAACTCGAAGTTCGTCTTGCTCATGGCGTGGTGACCCTCCTCGTGCCGGGCTTGGGCGCCGGCCCCCAGGTGAAGACCGTGCGCGCCCGGTCGATCGCGTCGTAGCGGACCCGGACCGGCCCGCGGGCGAGCTCGAGGTCCAGCCCCTCCCCGTCGGCCGACGCCAGGCGTCCCTCGAGCCGCCGGTCGCCCTCCGACCCCGCCGCCAGCCTGACGGACACCGTCTCGCCCACGGCGCGGGCGAACTGCGCCGGGGTCCGCAGCCGGCGCTCCACCCCGGGGCTCGTGACCTCGAGGGTGTAGCGGCCGGGCATCGCGTCCAGCTCGTCCAGGGCGGCGGAGAGCGCCCGGTTGGCCGAGGCCAGGCCGTCCAGGTCCACGCCGCCCTCGCGGTCGACGGTCACCCGGAGCAGGCCGGCGCCGGCCTCCACGTCGACCAGCTCGAGGTCGTGCGCGGCGACGACGGGCAGCAGTGCGTCGTACAGGTCGTCCGTCATCGCGTGCATCACCTCCCTCTCGCCGCCAACGCCTCCCACCAGCACATAAGGAAAGCGTGGGCCACTGGCCCACGCTTCGGCAGGTCCAATTCCTCGGACCGGACAGCAGGCGGAGTATAGCGTCAGTAGGCGCGAGCCACGACCGCCGTGAGCGCCTCGTCGGGGTGGTCCCCGGTCGCTAGGCCGCCGTCCGGGCGTTGCAGGCAGCGCACCGAGAGGGAGGCCCCGGCCAGCCGAAGCTCGCCCTCGGTCCCCACCGCCGACCAGGGGATCCGGGCGAAGCCCGTGGCGCCCGCCTCCTCCGCCCCGCCCAGGTCGGCCACCTCCACCGTCCGGGCCGCCCGGGCGGCCAGCGCCTCGTCCCGGAGGTCGGGGCCCACCCGGGCCAGCGC
>JBOGGH010000668.1:0-1924 GCA_050743905.1 Acidimicrobiales bacterium | reverse complement strand
GGCCATAGATCTCGGCGGTGTCGATGAGGGTGACGCCCAGTTCCAGTGCTCGTTGGATGGTGCGGATCGACTCGGCGTCGCTGCTGTCGGAGTCGAGGTAGTAGCCGGACATCGCCATCGTGCCAAGTCCGATGCGCGAGACATCCAGTCCGCCGAGAGAAATGTGCTTCATGAGAGTGGCTCCTTTTGGTCGTAGACGATGACGTCGAGTCCAACAAACCACGGCATTGTTGGGCAGTGGGAGTCCCTGTTGATCCAGGTACTGGCAGGGCCTCCCAGCGTTGTGCCGGTCGGCGTAGCCTGGGCTCTGTGGAGGCCAGGAGCGAGATCCGGGAGTTCTTGACTTCCCGGCGAGCCAAGATCACGCCGGAGCGGGCAGGCCTGCCCGTCTACGGTGACAATCGCCGCGTTCTGGGGCTTCGCCGGGAGGAGGTCGCGCTGCTCGCGGGGGTGAGCGTCGACTACTACACCCGCCTTGAACGCGGGAACATGAGCGGCGCCTCAGAGACCGTGCTGGATTCACTCGCGCGAGCACTCCAACTCGACGAAGCGGAGCGAGCGCACCTGTTCGACCTCGCACGAGCGGCCGGCCCGATGGGCAGGACCCGTCGCCGAGGGGCACTGAGGCAGATCCGGCCCAGCGTGCAGCGGGTCCTCGACGCCATGACGGCGCCCGCGCTCGTTCAGAACGGCCGCCTGGACATCCTTGCCGCCAACCAGCTCGGCTTCGCCCTCTACTCGACGCACGTCTCGCCAGGCTGGCCGGCGAACGGTGCGCGCTTCGTCTTCCTCGACCCCAGCGCGGAACACTTCTACCTCGACTGGGACCGCGTGGCGAACGAGGTCGTGGCGATGCTGCGATCCGAAGTCGGGCGTGACCCCTACGACCGCGCTCTTTCGGACCTCGTGGGGGAACTGTCGACGCAGAGCGCGGTCTTCCGCACCAAATGGGCGGCCCACAACGTCCGATTCCACAACACCGGCGTCAAGCACCTGCATCATCCGGTCGTTGGCGATCTCGAGCTGATCTACGAGGCAATGGAGCTCTCAGCCGACACTGGGCTGACGATCTTCGCCTACACCGCCGCGCCCGGCTCCCGCTCCGAGGAGGCGCTGAAGCTCCTCGGCAGCTGGGCAGCCACGGTCGACCCCGCTGACGCAGCGGGGTCGATTGAGCAAAGCTGACGCTGAACACCAGACCACTTCCGCTGGTCGAGCGCGCACCTCGTGAAGGTGTCCAGGGCACCGAGGCGGATGTTCCACAGCGCGGCGACCGGCGCCACCATGAACAGACTGTGTCTGAGGTAGGTGTTCAGGTGCCACTGGGTAGCCGGGGCGTGACCGTTGAACAGCTGACGTAGACCGTCGGACAGGAAGAGCACCACGCGAACCTGGTCGAGATGTGGCTGCGGATGGCGCAATAGACGCGGGCACCGTCCATGCTGCGCCAGCATCTACAGTGCGGTGAAGCGCTCGTCGTCGTCCATATGGCCTCCCTCCGTGGGCTGTCGACGGGTATACGACAAGAATGCGCCCTCGGTTACACCACAGGGGACGAAGGTGGCCTGGCGGCCTTTCAAACGCGGTTCGTTATCCAGCAGGTCGGGTTGCCCGGTGCGCGCAGACAGGCGCCGTCGGTGCATGCCTTGTCGGCGGGCGCCTGCCTGCGGGCCGCCTTCATCGAGGAGATGGAGATCCTCGTTGAGCAGTGCGCTGCATACGCATGCCCTATGGCAGCCCTATGCAGCGCCAACCGACGTGGCTTGCCGGCGCGAACCCGCAGCGTGGGTGCCGCGTGCGCCGCGCCGCCCTGCATACGCATGCCATGGCAGCCTTGATAAGGCCCCGAGAAATCCGCCCGAGAAACTCTTGAGGCTCAACGAGAAACCGCTGGTCACGGCGTCGCGCCTCCTCGAAGGTGCGC
>JBOGGH010000667.1:0-1927 GCA_050743905.1 Acidimicrobiales bacterium | reverse complement strand
GGGGCAGGCGGCCCGGGCGGCCGGCGCCTCGGCCATGATCGACGTCTCCGACGGCCTGGCCATCGACCTCCACCGCATGGCCGACGCCTCGGGGGTGGGCTTCCGGCTCGACACGGTGCCGGTGGCGCCGGGGGCGACGAGGGAGGAGGCGCTCGGCGGGGGCGAGGACTACGAGCTGGTGGTGGCCACGGCGGACCCGGACGCGCTGGCCGGGGCGTTCGCCGCGGCGGGGCTCAGGGCCCCCGTGGTCTTCGGACGGTGCACCGGCGATCCCGCCGACCGTCTGCTCGGCGGCGAGCCGCTCGGGAGGCTGGGGTGGGAGCACCCCATGGGGTGAGGATGGGCGGCGGCCAGGTGCGGGCCGCGGCCGGGTGCGCCGGTCAGCCGGCGGCCGGGACCCGGTGGGGAGGCTTGGTGACCTTGCCCGCCCGGATGCAGGAGGTGCACACGTGGAGCCGGCGGGGCGAGCCGTCCACCAGGGCACGGACGCGCTGGATGTTCGGGTTCCAGCGGCGCTTCGTGCGCCGGTGCGAGTGGCTCAGGCTCATGCCGAACGACGGCTTCTTGCCGCAGAGCTCGCAGACCGCTGCCATCAGAGTGCTTCCTCCCGGGTGACCTGTCCCCACTGGTCCGCCGGGCGGCCGCGGTGCGGCAGCACGGCTGGTCGGGAACCGGTGGAAGGTTAGCATCACCGGGCATGGAGGCCCGGTCGGCACTGGTGGCGCAGGACGTCGCCTCCACCATGGTCGCCTACCGCGACGCCCTCCACACCCATCAGCAGGCGATCAACCGGCTCAACGTCTACCCGGTCCCCGACGGCGACACCGGGACCAACATGGCGCTCACCCTCGACTCGGTGGTGGCCGAGCTGGGCTCCCTGGGCGAGCACGCCGAGATGGGCGAGGTCTGCAAGGCGGTGGCCCACGGGTCGCTGATGGGCGCCCGCGGCAACTCCGGGGTGATCCTCTCCCAGCTCCTGCGCGGGGTGGCCGAGCAGTTCGACGGCGCGTCCAGGGTGGGGGCAGCCGAGGTGGCCGAGGCGCTGGTGGTGGCCAGCGACCTGGCCCGCCGGGCCGTGGTCCGTCCGGTGGAGGGCACGATCCTGACCGTGGCCCGGGCCGCCGGCGAGGGTGCCTCCCGGGCCCGGGGGGCCGGCGGCGACCTCCTCTCGGTGGTGGAGGCGGCCCGGAAGGCCGCCGCCCGGGCGCTGGAGGAGACGCCCCAGTTGCTGGAGGCCCTGGCCCGCGCCGGTGTGGTCGACGCCGGCGGCTGCGGCTACCTGCTCCTGCTCGACGCGCTGCTGGCCGTGCTCGACGGGCGGGCGCTGCCCGAGCCCGCGGAGGGCCGGGGCACTGAGGCGGGCCCGGCGGCTGCGGCCGGCGCCGGGACGCACGCGCCGGCACGGGCGATGGACGGGGGAGCCGATCCGGCCACCCACCTCCGCTACGAGGTCATGTACCTCCTGGAGGCGCCGGAGAGCACGATCCCCGCCTTCAAGGAGGTCTGGGCCGGCCTCGGGGACTCGATCGTGGTGGTGGGCGGCGACGGCCTGTGGAACTGCCACGTCCACACGGACGACATCGGCGCCGCCGTGGAGGCGGGCCTGGACGCCGGGCGGCCACGGTCCATCCGGGTGGCGGACCTCGCCGAGCAGGTGGAGGAGGAGCGCTGGGTGCGCGAGGGCGCCGGGGCGCCGCTCGCCGAGCCCGAGGGACCGGCGCCCACCACCGGCGTGGTGGCCGTGGTGAGCGGCGAGGGCATCGGCCGCATCTTCCGGTCGCTCGGCGCGCACCGGCAGGTGCCCGGCGGGCAGTCCATGAACCCGTCCACCGCCCAGATCCTCGAGGCGGTGGACGCGCTCGGCTCGGAGCAGGTCATCGTGCTCCCCAACAACGCCAACATCCGGCCGGTGGCCGAGCAGGTGGAC
>JBOGGH010000666.1:0-1928 GCA_050743905.1 Acidimicrobiales bacterium | reverse complement strand
GGGCCGGGCGGGCCACGAGGGACCGGCCGGGCCCGTGGGGGGCGCGGGCCCGGG
Organism: Acidimicrobiales bacterium; assembly: GCA_050743905.1. Classification (GTDB taxonomy): domain Bacteria; phylum Actinomycetota; class Acidimicrobiia; order Acidimicrobiales; family RAAP-2; genus JBOGGH01. Next base: position 1,874 of record JBOGGH010000666.1, on the reverse strand, counting down.
CGCCGGGGCGCCGCCGGCCCATCCCCACCGGTCCTGGCCGGGGCACCCGTAGCCGAGGATCCGCTCGGCGGCGCTCTCGTCCTCGCACTCGTCGGGGATGAACAGCCACGCCGCCAGGTAGAGGGGGACGCCCAGGGCGCCGAGGAGGACCGTGGCCACCAGGGCCACGCGGACCACGGCCACGTCGACGTCGAGGTGGTCGGCCAGCCCCGCCGCCACCCCGGCCACCATCCGGCCCTGGTGGGGACGGCGGAGGGGGGCGTGGGCGTGGGCGTGGGCGGTGGGCGTGGCTGGCGGCACGGCTGGCGGCATGCCCCGATGGTGCGCCGCACGGGGCCGGAAGGCCATCGGGAACGTCCCGGTCCGAGCCCCCACGCGCCCCCGGGGCGGTCAGGGTCTTCCCTGATGCCGCCGGCCCGTGGTCCGTGAGAACATCGGGGCATCCGAAGGCGCCCTCCGTACCCGACACCGGCATCGGCCCCACCGTCGGTGCACGGGCCCCGTGCCCCCGGGCCGGGCGGCGTGGAGGGCGCGCCCCGGGCCGGCGGTCACGGCGGGCCCTGGGACCACTGGGGCCGCGGCCCCTGGACACGCCACCGGGGACGCCTGCACCACCGCTGGGCCCGGGCGGGCCACGTCCCGTGGCGGCGCAGCAACGAGGACCGCCTCTTCGGCGGCGTGGCCGGCGGGCTGTCGCGCCACACCGGCGTGGACGTGACGGTCGTGCGGCTGGCCTTCGCGGTGGTCACGCTGATGGGCGGCTTCGGGGCGGCGGTGTACGTGGCGCTGTGGCTGTTCATGCCGCTCGAGGGCCGCACCGAGAGCGTGGGCGCCCGGGTGAGCCGGGACGGCCAGGGCATCCTCATCGCGCTGGCGTTCGTGCCGGCCCTGATGGTGACCCTGGCCGTCGGCACCGTGCTGCACGTGGGCGTGGTCACCTCCCTCGCCTGGCCGTGCTTCGCCGGGGCGGCCGGGTTCGTGCTGGTCTGGCGCAACGCGGACCCGGAGGAGCGACAGTGGCTGCGCCAGGCGGCGAGCCCGCTGGCGCGGGTGGTGGGCGGGCCCGGCAGGTCGCGCCGGAACCTGGTGGTGCGACTGCTGCTCGGCGTGCTCCTCCTGGTGGTGGGCCTCGCCGTCCTCGGCGTCCGGCACCCGCAGGCGGGCGCCTACCTCCACATGCTGGCCGGCGCCGTCCTGGTGGCCGCGGCGGTGGTGGTGCTCTTCGGGCCGTGGTGGCTGCGCCTGATCCGCGACCTCGTGGCCGAGCGCCAGGCCCGGACCCGGGCCGAGGACCGCGCCGACATGGCGGCGCGCGTGCACGACTCCGTCCTTCAGACGCTCGCCATGATCCAGCGCGCGTCGGACCAGCCGCAGAAGGTGGTCCAGCTCGCCCGGGCCCAGGAGCGCGAGCTCCGGTCCTGGCTCTTCGACGGCGAGGCGCCGGGACCGGTGGGGAGGGACGTGGCCACCGTCGCCGCCGGGGCCCGGCGCGTGGCCGACGAGGTCGAGGCCGCCCACGGCGTCCCGGTGGAGGTGGTGACCGTGGGCGACTGCCCGTTGGACGACCGTCTCCTCCCGCTGCTGGCGGCGGCACGCGAGGCCACGGTCAACGCCGCCACGTGGTCCGGTGCCCCGGTCATCTCGCTCTTCGCCGAGGTGGAGCCGGACGGGGTCTCCCTGTTCGTCCGGGACCGCGGTCGCGGGTTCGACCCGGCGGCGGTGGCGCACGACCGCCGGGGACTGGCCGAGTCCATCGTCGGCCGGATGCAGCGCCACGGCGGGACGGCTGCCGTCCGCACGGCACCCGGGGAGGGCACGGAGGTGGCGCTCCGCCTGCCGCGGCGGCGGTCGGGCCAGCGGTGACGGGCCCGGCC
>JBOGGH010000665.1:0-1930 GCA_050743905.1 Acidimicrobiales bacterium | reverse complement strand
GGCGGGGGCCGGGCGTCCGGCGGCAGGGGCGGGTCACGAGCGCCCTCCCGCCCCCCGCGTCTCGCGCCGGCGGTGGAGGCGGCGGCTCGCTGTGCGCCACAGGAGCACGGCGCCGGCCGCCGCGAGCACGGCGCCCGCCACGTGGCCGAGCAGCACCAGCACGGCGCCCCCGGCGACCATGGCCACGAGGACGAGGGCACGCTGCCGGGGCGTGGCCCGGACGAGCGCCTGGCGGACCAGCGGCACGGCGCGGTGGGGCATCAGGGATCCCCCCCGGCCAGTTGGGCCAGCATGCTCATGAACTGGGCGAAGTGCCGGGATCCCAGCTCGGACGCCATCGCCTGCTCGGTGGCGCCGACCGCCGCACCGATCACCCGGACCGCTTTGCGCCCCTTGGCGGTGAGCACCAGCCCCGTCCTGCGCCGGTCGGCGGGGACGGCCGTCCGCTGCACGAAGCCGGCCGCCGCCAGCCGGTCCACCAGCTTGGACACGGCCTGCTTGCTGACGCCCATCCGGCCCGCCAGCTCGTTGGGCTCGCCCACCCCGCGGTCGATCGCCATGAGGGCCCAGACGCCGGGCTGGGGAAGGTCGCCCAGCCCGGCGGCCGCCAACCGCTGGGCCGTCACGGCGCGGTAGCGCTGGTTCACCCGGCGCAGCAACCACGGCATCGGGAGCGTGGCGCCGACCGCGGCGGGCCCGGGCGGCGCGTCGCCCGCCGTAGTAGTCATCATGGTAGACAGTCTATATAGTTGACTACCTGGCGGTGCAACCGGCGCCCGGGGCCGGTTGCCCGGGGCCGGTTGCCCGGGGCCGGTTGCCAGGGGCCGGTTGCCAGGGGCCGGTCGTCCGCCCGGCGGCAGATCAGCCGGCGCCCTCCCCGCCGCGGCTCAGCCCTTGCCCGCGCCCTTGCCCGCGCTCCGCGACCGTGCGGGCCTGCGGGCCGTGGCCGTGTTCAGGGCGGCGGCGGCGCGGACGAGCGCGCCCAGTGCCTTCCCGTCGATCGCCTCGCCCTCGTGGATGTCGATGGCGCGCCGGACGTTGCCCTCGAGGCTCGAGTTGAAGAGGCTCGCGGGATCGTCCAGCGAGGCGCCCCTGGCGAACGTCAGTTTCACGACGCTCTTGTACGTCTCGCCCGTGCAGATGATCCCGTCGTGGTACCAGACCGGGGTGCCGCGCCACTTCCACTCCTCGACCACGTCGGGCACGGCCTGCTTCACGAGCTCGCGGACCCTGGCCAGCGTCTCGCCGCGCCAGTCGCCGAGGTCCTCGATCCTGGCGTCGATGAGCCGGGAGGGCGTCGCGCCCTCCCCGGGGCCGTCCTTCGGCATGGTGCCACCTCCCGGTCACGGCCGGCCGCACGCGAGCGGCCGTCACCTATGGGGACGGCGGGCCACGACCTGCGCTTCGTCAGGGCGAGCCTACGGCCCGCGCCCCGTCACCGCCTACTGCCCGGCGCCTACAGCCCCTCCGCCAGCCCGGCCAGGATCGTGGCCGCCGGGCCGCGCCGCGCGCCGCGGTACCCGGTGCCGGCCCACAGGTTGACGTGCTCGGGGTCGCCGGCCGCCGCCGCCGCCCGCCGAAGGCCGCGGGTGAGGTGGTGGACCGCCGGGTACCCGAGCGGTGCCGTGGCGCCGAACTGCCGGGTGAAGGCGTTCGGCAGCCCACGGGCCGGGCGGCCGGTGAAGGCGCGGGTGACCACCGTGCCCCCGCGGGAGGGACCGGCCAGCGCGCCGCGGTAGGCCGGCGAGGCGCCGCTCTCGTCCGAGAGCAGGAGCGCCGTGCCGACCATCACGGCCATCGCCCCGGCGCCGAGGGCGGCCGCCACGTGGTCCCGGGTGGCCACGCCCCCGGCGGCCACCACCGGGAGCCCGGTGTCGGCTCGCACCGCCTCCACCAGCGCCGGCAGCGGCACCTCGGGCGGGAGGTGGCG
>JBOGGH010000664.1:0-1934 GCA_050743905.1 Acidimicrobiales bacterium | reverse complement strand
GGCGTGGCGGCGGCGCGGCGGCGGCGCGGCGCGACGGCGGCCCGGCCCCGGCGGCGACCTGGTAGCAATGGGCCCCACGAGGCGGACCGGAGGCCCACCATGACCGCACCAGGACCCATCACCGGCGCCCGCACCCTCTGGGAGCTGGTGGAACGACGCGCCGACGCGTCGCCCGACCACCCCATGCTGCTGGACGCCGGGGGCGCCTGCCTGACCTTCGGCGGGTTCCGGGACCGGGCGGCCGCCGTGGCCGCCGGCCTGCACGCCAGAGGGCTCGGCGAAGGCAGCGTGGTGTCGTGGCAGCTCCCCACCCGGATCGACACGGTGGTCCTCTCGACGGCGCTCAGCCGGCTGGGTGCCGTCCAGAACCCGATCATTCACCTCTACCGCGAGCGCGAAGTGGGCTTTGCCCTCGCCCAGACGGGCTCGCGCCTCTTCGCCGTCCAGGGCGAGTGGCGCGGCACGGACTACGTGGCGCTGGCCGGGCGGGCGCTCGAGCAGCAGGCGGGCGGCGCCGGCCCCGGGCCGGCGATCCTCGTGGTGGACGAGGGGCTGCCCGAGGGCAACCCGGCCACGCTCCCCCCGCCCCCGGCCGGCGTGGCGGCCGACGACGCGCCGGTGCGCTGGATCTACTACACGTCGGGGAGCACGGCCGACCCCAAGGGCGTCCGCCACACCGACCAGACGCTCATCGCCGGGGGCCGGGGCCTGGCCGTGGCGCTCGACATGTCGCCGGACGACGTCGGCTCCATCGCCTTCCCGTTCGCCCACATCGCCGGGCCGGACTACCTCGTGACCATGCTCTGCCTCGGCTTCCCGGCGGTGTTGGTGGAGGCGTTCTCGGTGCCGGACGTGCTGCCGCTCTTCCGCCGCCACGGCGTGACCATGGTGGGGGGCAGCACGGCGTTCTACCTCGCGTACCTGGCCGAGCAGCGGGCCCGTCCCGGGGAGCCGGTCCTCCCCACGCTGCGCCTGATGTCCGGCGGGGGCGCGGCCAAGCCGCCGGAGGTGCACGCCGAGGTCCGCGACGAGATCGGCGGGCGCGGCGTGGTCCACGGCTACGGCATGACCGAGGTGCCGATGATCGCCAACGGCTCGCCCCACGACACCGACGAGCAGCTCGCCAACACCGACGGCCGGCCGGTGGAGGGCGCCGAGGTGCGGATCGCCCGCCGCGACGGCTCGGTGGCCGCCGCCGGCGAGGAGGGCGAGATCCGGGTGCGCGGCCCCATGGTCTTCCACGGCTACACCGACCCGTCGCTGGACGGGGCGGCGTTCGACCCCGACGGCTTCTTCCGCACCGGGGACCTGGGCCTGCTCCGCCCCGACGGCCACCTGGTCATCACCGGCCGGCTGAAGGACGTGATCGTCCGCAAGGGCGAGAACATCAGCGCCACGGAGGTGGAGGCCCTGCTGTACCGCCACCCGAAGGTGGCCGAGGTGGCCGTGATCGGGCTGCCGGACCCCGAGCGCGGCGAGCGGGTCTGCGCCGTGGTGGAGCTGGCGGCCGGGGCGGGCGGGCTCGGGCTGGCCGAGCTCGCCGACTTCTGCCGCGAGGCGGGGCTGATGACCCAGAAGATCCCCGAGCAGCTCGAGCTCCGCACCTCGTGGCCGCGGGCGGGCACCGGCAAGATCGTGAAGAAGGCCCTGCGCGAGGAGTACGGCGCCGCGCCGGCGGGGGGTCCCGCCCGGTGACCGGCCACGCCCCGCCCCTCCCTCCCGCCAGCGGTGACGGCCCCTACCGCGTCTGCTTCGTGTGCACCGGGAACATCTGCCGGTCGCCGATGGCGGCGGTGGTGACGGCGGCGCTCGCCGCCTCGGACGGGGCGCTGGCCGGGCGGCTGGCGGTCACGAGCGCCGGGACCGGCCCGTGGCACGAGGGCGAGCCCATGGACCCCCGCGCCCAGGCGGCGCTGGCCGGCCGGGGCTACGAC
>JBOGGH010000663.1:0-1946 GCA_050743905.1 Acidimicrobiales bacterium | reverse complement strand
CTCCGTGGGGGCCTCCGCCGAGCGCCTCCGCTGGGCCCTGGGGGTCGCCCGGGCGGCCCGGGCCCGCAGCGGGCTGGACCCGGCGTCCCTCGTGGTGGGCGCCTGCGTGGTGGCGGCCACCGCGCCGCGGCCGGAGGACGCCCGGGACCTGGTGCGGGCGAACGTGGGCATCTTCGCCCGGTTCAACGGCCAGGCGTCGGCGGCCGGCGGCTCCCCCGCCGACGGCGACCGGACGGTGGAGCGGGCCGTCGCCGAGCGCTACGACGAGTCACGCCACGGCCTGGCGGGCGCGGCACAGACGGGCGCGCTGCCGGACGAGTACGTGGACCGCCTCGCCGTGGTGGGGGCGCCGGCCCGGTGCGCCGAGCGCCTGGAGGAGCTGGCGTCCGTGGGGCTCGACCACCTGCTGGTCGTGGGCCCGTCCCGCGACGTGGACGCCGGCCTGGCGGTAGCGGCCGTCCGCCGGTTCGCCGGCGAGGTGCTGCCCCGCCTGCGGTGACCCGGCGGCGTCCGGGCCCCGCCGGCGGACCGGCGCCCGGACGGGTGGTCAGTCGTCCGGCAGGTCGGCGAAGTCCCGCTTGGCCCGCTTGTACCAGCCCATCCCGGCGATGGGGTGGCGCCACCTCCCCTTCATCGCCTTCAGCGCCGGCTCGTGCGCCTCGTCGCCGCCGGCCACCACGTCCCGGAGATGCCGGTCCTGCGCCTTGATCACCTCGTCGGCGGTGCTGCCCCGGTGGGCGGCGTCACACGGGCCGCCGAGCTGCCTGCACGTCATCGTCTTCACTGGTCTCCCTTCGCTCGGTTCCTCCCGCCGCCCCCGGCGGCTGCCCTGCGCACGTGCCGGACAGCGGTCACGGGTCCTGTAGTAGCCCGAGGACGTTGCCGTCGGGGTCGGTGACGGTGGCCACCAGCCGGCCGTTGCCCACGTCCCGGACGGCGTCCTTCGGCGTGGCACCGGCCGCCGTCATCCCGGCGATCTTGGCCTCGATGTCGGCCACGTGCCAAAAGGCCACCGGCGAGGTCAGCCCCTGGGGGCCGCCCCCGGGCAGCAGGCCGATGTGCTGGCCGGCGACGTCGTAGCCCACGTAGTACTCCGTGTCCGCCTGCGGCGCGATGCCGAGCAGCGCCGTGTACACGGCCTTGGCGCTCGCCAGGTCGGACACCGGGTGCAGCACGGTCTTGATCCCCTGGTTGGCCTCGCTGGCCTGGTCGGTCATGGTCGCTCCTCTTGCGCCGGGGCCGGGTCGGGTCGACCCGGCCGTGTCTCGTCGTGGAGTATGACGGGCGGGAAGGAGCGGATGTGACCGTGGACGACCAGGATCTGCTCTCGCAGCGCTTCGAGGCCCACCGGGACCGGCTCCTCGCCGTGGGGTACCGGATGCTGGGCACGAGGCACGAGGCGGAGGACGCCGTCCAGGAGGTCTGGCTCCGGCTGAGCCGCACGGACGCCGGCGCCATCGAGAACCTCGGCGGGTGGCTGACCACGGTGGCCGGCCGGGTCTGCCTGGACATGCTGCGGGCCCGGGCCAGCAGGCGGGAGATCCCGGCGGACACCGCCAGCGGTGCGGGGGGCGGGGCGGTGGAGGGTGCCGCGGGTGGTCCGGCGGGTGCTGCCGCGGTGGGTGCCGACCCCGAGGGCGAGGCGCTGCTCGCCGACTCGGTGGGCCGCGCCCTCCAGGTGGTCCTGGACGCCCTGTCGCCCGCCGAGCGCCTGGCGTTCGTGCTGCACGACCTCTTCGCCGTGCCCTTCGAGGAGATCGCCCCGATCGTGGGAAGGACGCCGGTCGCCACCCGGCAACTGGCGAGCCGGGCCCGCAAGCGGGTCCGCACGGACCCGGCCGTCCCGGACACGTCGGCGGCCGTCCAGCAGGACGTGGTGGCCGCCTTCCTCGCCGCCGCCCACGAGGGCGAGTTCGCGCGGCTCCTCCAGCTCCTCGACCCCGAGG
>JBOGGH010000662.1:0-1956 GCA_050743905.1 Acidimicrobiales bacterium | reverse complement strand
GGCCGGACCGGCGGCCGGACCGGCGGCTGGACCGGCGGGAGGTGGTCACCCGGCTCGTCCCGGGCGCCGCCCTGGCGCTCGCCGCTGCCGGGTGGGCGGGGGAGCGGCCCGCGGGAGCCGAGGGAGGCCGCCGGCCGCTGGCGCTCGTCTACCGCGGGAAGGCCGGCTGCACGGGCTGCTCGGAGGCGGTGCGCACCATGCTCGTCCGGGACCCCGCCCGGTACCGGGTCCGGTACTGCGGGCCGGGCCAGGAGGTGCCGGTCACGGCGCGCACGCTGGCGGCGGCGGACCTCTACGTCCAGCCCGGCGGGGGCACAGACCTGGCGGCGGCGTGGCGGGCCGTGCGCCCCTTCGCCGGGACCCTCCGGCGGTGGGTGCACGGCGGCGGTCACTACGTGGGCATCTGCATGGGCGGCTTCCTGGCCGGGTTCGACCCCGGCTACGGCCTCCTCCCGGGTGACAGCGGCGAGTACGCCGGGACGCCGGGGGCCACCGTCCACGGCGGCGGCGACACCCTCGTCACCGTGCGCTGGCGGGGCCACGACCGCACCCTCTACTTCCAGGGCGGCCCCTACTTCACGTTCCGCCCGGGGGCGGGCGTCACCGTGCTGGCCACGTACACCAACGGCCTGGTGGCCGCCGCCGTGGCCCGCCACGGGGCGGGGAGCGTGGGGGTGGTGGGGCCGCACCCCGAGGCCCCGGCGCGCTGGTACCGCGAGGCGGGGCTCTCGCACCCGCACGAGACACAGCTCCCGCTGGGCTTCGACCTCGTCCGCACCACCGTGGCCGCCACGGCTCCCGCCGCCCGCCGCTGACCGGCGCTCAGCCCTTGGAGGACGATGTGGCGCCGAGCGACGAGTACGGCACGGCGCCCGATGGCGCGGCGACGTGCACCGACGCCCCCCACTGCGAGAAGGACCACGACAGCCGGAGGCTGACGACGGCGCTGCGGGAGGCCTTCGCCTCGAAGGTGTGCGGCAGCGTGCTCGACGTGGCCACCACCAGCCGGGCGGCGCCCACCGGCGCCCGCCCCTTGCCGGCGTTCAGGCCGCCCACGATCGCCGTGGTGGCGCCCCGGGCCTGGCTGCTGCTGGGCACGAAGGTGGTGGGGAGCTGCGAGAGGTTGGACCTGGTGGTGATGCCGGCGGCGAAGGTCGCGTACGGCGAGGCGCCCTTGTGGACGCTGACCCACTCGCCGGCCACCGTCGCCGCCCCGGACCGGGGCACGTGGAGCTGGTCGACCACCGCGGGGACGTTCCCGCGGAAGTACACCACCCCGTGCACCAGGCGCAGGTGGTAGAGGTCGATCCCGGTGGCGCCGCGCTCGGTGATGAGCTGCTGGCCGCTGTCGGGACCGGCCACGCCGGCGATGTCGTCGCGCACCCCGTCCTCTGTCGAGCGCTGCACGTAGTGGAAGGAGCCGGCGTCGTTGCCGGCGGCGACCGCCTGCGTGGCCAGTCCCTCGGCCACTGTGGCCGGGGGTGTGGGCGCCAGCCACAGGCCCAGGCCGATCCCCGCGCCGGCCAGCACCACGAGGGCGCCGGCGGCGAGGAGGCCGCGCCGGCGCCGGCGCCGCCGTTCCTCGGGCGTGCGCACCCGCCGCGGCGGCGGCGCGGCGTAGGGCCAGCCGTAGGGCTGCTGCGGGTAGGCCCCGTACGGGTAGCCGCCGGCGCCCGGCGGCAGGCCCGGGGGCGGGTACTGGCCGGGAGGCGGGAACTGGCCCGGTGGAGGCTGGCCGCCCGGAGGCGGGTACTGGCCGGGAGGCACAGGCTGGCCCGGTGGCACCGCCTGGCCGGGGGCCTGGGCCTGCCCGGGCGGCGGTTGGCTGCCCGGTGGCGCGTAGCCGCCGTAGGGGGGGTAGCCGGGCGGCACCACCGGGGCGTACGTGTCGTAGGGGGGCGCTGGCGGCGTCGCCCAGCGCGCGCCCTGGCCGGCCCACGGGTCCTGGGGCGGGGC
>JBOGGH010000661.1:0-1964 GCA_050743905.1 Acidimicrobiales bacterium | reverse complement strand
GCACAGCCGCCGGCGGCTCGGCGCCCCGGGCGTCGTCGCCGGAGAGGGCGGCCCCGCAGGCCTGCGCGGCGGGCACCGCGGGCACGTCCGCCGGGGGACCGGTGACCTTCACCCAGCTCGCCCAGGCGTACGGGATGTCGGGCCTCTACGGCCAGGGCCGGGCCGGCGACGGGATCACGGTGGCCCTCTACGAGCTCGAGCCGTTCCGGTCTTCCGACGTGGCCGCCTTCCAGCAGTGCTACGGCGTGGCCAACCCGCTGCGGACGGTGGCCGTGGACGGGGGCGCCGGCAGCGGGCCGGGGAGCGGCGAGGCGGCGCTGGACATCGAGGAGGTCTCGGCGATGGCGCCGGGGGCGGGCCTCGTGGTCTACGAGGGCCCGAACCGGACAACAAGCGGCCCGGTGGACACCTTCGACCGGATCGCCACGGACGACGCCGCCCAGGTGGTCAGCACGAGCTGGGGGCAGTGCGAGCCGCAGAACACCCCCACACGGGGCGGCAACGCCCCGGTGGAGAACGAGATCTTCGCCGAGATGGCAGCCCAGGGGCAGACGGTGGTGGCGGCCTCCGGCGACTCCGGCTCGGAGGACTGCTGGCAGGCCACAGCCACCTACCGGGACACCGACACCCAGCTCGCCGTGGACGACCCGGCCAGCCAGCCCTACGTCACCGGGGTGGGGGGCACCGACCTGCCGTCGACCACACCGTCGTCCCAGACCATGTGGAACGACTGCGAGAACGCCGGCACGGCCTGCGCCAAGAGCGCCAATGCCGGGGCCTCCGGGGGCGGGATCTCGGCGGTGTGGGCCATGCCGTCGTGGCAGCAGGGGGTGGCGGGCCCGTCCTCGTCGGGGACACCGTGCGGCGCACCCGCCGGGACGTCGTGCCGGGAGGTGCCGGACGTGGCGTCCGACGCCGACCCGGACACCGGCGTCCCGGTCTACTGGGACGGCCACTGGCTGGTGGTGGGGGGGACCAGCGCCGGGGCGCCCCTGTGGGGCTCGCTGGCGGCGCTGGCCGACCAGGGCTGCGCGGCGACCGTGGGCTTCGCCAACCCTGCCCTCTACGCCCTGGGCGCCGCCGGCTCGGGCGCCTTCACCGACGTCACCTCGGGCCAGAACGACCTCACGAACACCCACGGCGGGCTCTACCCGGCGGGCGCCGGCTACGACATGGCGAGCGGCTGGGGCACGCCGGACGGCGGCCCGCTGCTCGGCGGGCTGCAGCCGGCAGGAGGCTGTCCCTCGGTCTCGTCCCTGAGCTCGCCGGGCGGCCCGGTGACGGGGGGCGGCACGCTCACGGTGTACGGCGCCGGCCTGTCCGGGGCCACCGCCGTCGACGTCGGCACCGGCCGGCCGGCCACCATCGTGAGCGACAGCGCCACAGCGGTGACCGTGGCGGTGCCGGCGTCCGGCTACTCCACCGTGGCGTTCGTCACCGTCACCACCGCCAACGGCACCTCGGCGCCCAGCGCCACATCCCGCTACGTCTACGGCACACCGCGGACCGGGCTGGGGTACTGGGAGTCGGCGGCCGACGGCGGCATCTTCGCCTACGGCAACGCCGGCTTCCACGGCTCCATGGGGGGACAGCCGCTCAACGCCCCGGTGGTGGGCATGGCCGCCACCCCCGACGACGGCGGCTACTGGGAGGTGGCCAGCGACGGCGGGCTCTTCGCCTTCGGCGACGCCGCCTTCTACGGCTCCATGGGCGGGCACCCGCTCAACGCCCCGGTGGTGGGCATCGCCACCACCGCCGACGGCCGGGGCTACTGGGAGGTGGCCTCCGACGGCGGGCTCTTCGCCTTCGGCGACGCGCCCTTCTACGGCTCCATGGGCGGGCGGGCGCTCAACCGCCCGATCGTGGGGATCGCGCCCACCCCCGACGGCCGGGGCTACTGGGAGGTGGCCTCCGACGGCGGGCTCTTCGCCTTCGGCGACGCCCAGTTCTACGGCTCCATGGGC
>JBOGGH010000660.1:0-1965 GCA_050743905.1 Acidimicrobiales bacterium | reverse complement strand
ATGCGCGACCGCGCCCGGCGGCCGCGCCACAGCGCCTCGCGGGCCGACCACACCGCCCGCAGGGCGGACCGCTCCACCATGCCGCCCGTGGCCATCACCACGGAGCACACGCCCCGCCGGTCCGGGTAGAGCCGCAGCAACGTCTCGTTGCCGGGGTAGGTGCAGGTGTCGATCCAGGCGGCGTCCGTGGTGGCCTGGAGGTGGTCCACGGCGTCCAGGTGGAGCTGGACCCCCGGCGAGTAGCCGGCGTACGCCTCGTCGAAGGTGGTCTTCAGGAGGAACAGCCCGTCCTGGGCCTGGAGGAGCAACTGGGCCGCCACCGGTCGGTCCCCCACCTCCAGGGTCTGGACGTGGAGGCGCCCGTCGTCCCGGAAGCCGTCGCACATCGCCCGGAACCACTCGGGCTCGCCGGGGTGGCCCAGGACGGCCAGGCCCGACCGGCCCTTGTAGCCGCGCTCCTCCATGGCCATGACGACCTCGGGACCGTCGCGGCCGGCGCTGCGGTCCACCATCGCCACCGCCCCGCCCTCGGCCTGGGCCAGGCGGCGGCGCATCCGGCGGACGTTGTAGAGGAACTTCCCCGAGTGCCGGTCCCGGTGGTCCTCCCCGTCGCGCCGGTGGAGCATGGGCCGCTCCCAGGACTGGTAGACGCGGTGGACGGCGCCGGCGCGGTGGCAGGCCTCCCGGAAGGCGGCGGCCGCCGGCCCCTCGTCCAGCCAGTCCAGCACCACCAGGCCCGGTGTCCCGCCGCGGGCGGCACCCCGGAGCCCCTCCACCAGGCAGGCCGCCGCCTCCTCCGGGCGCTCCCGGTCGACGAGCGGGGTGGCGTCGTAGGTCATGCGCCGGAGCTGGGTCACGAGCACCGGCCGGCGCAGGGCGCGCCACATCGGCGCCGGGCAGAGCGGCACGCACCCGTACCACCGCCCGCCCTCCTCGGCCACGGCCACCACCATGTCGTCGCCGTTGGCCAGGTGGCGGGCCGCCGGGACCAGGCAGGTGGGCTCGAACAGCGGGTTGGGCTGCACCGCCCGCCCGGCCAGCGCCGACCAGGCGGCGATCTCGCCCGGCCCGAGATCCCGGATCGGAACGACGGCGGCCCTCACGCCGGCCCTCCCGAGACATCGCCGGCGGCGGTCGCCGGAGCCGCCGCGTCCCGCTGCACGGCCAGGCCCATCCGGTGCAGCTCCTCGGTAAGCCGGTCGCAGGCGGCGTCGCGCTGCGACGCCGGCGTGAGGGCGTGGTCGAGGCCGGGCACCACGTCGATCCGCACGTGCCCCGAGCTCCACCACCGCGCCCGCGACCGCTCCTCCACCTGGGTGAAGGGCAGCGCGTCCTCGTCCCCGCAGATGCAGTAGACGCGGACGTCGCGCCGGACGAGCTCGTCGAGCCAGCCGGTCACCCGACCGGGCCCCCGGAGCCGCGAGACGGCGGCCCGCGCCGTGGCCAGGAGGCGCACGGCCGGCTCCGGCAGGCGGGAGCGCACCGAGTCGACCCACGGCTGCTTGGCCTCGCAGATCCGCCGCCGGGCCGAGACCTGGCCGCTCTCCACCAGCTCCGGCGGGGTGAACCGCAGCAGCGGGTTCACGGCCAGCACGCCGGCCGGCCGCAGCTCCAGCGCGCTCTCCAGCGCCTGGTACGCGCCGGAGCAGAGGCCCACCAGCACCACGTCGCGGGGAGGACCCACGCCGGCCACGATCTCCGCCACGTCGTCGAAGGCCTCGGGGGCGCGCAGGACCCGCTCGGGCCGGCCCGGCCGGGCCGGGCTCTCGCCCCACCCGCTGAGATCCACGCGGACGCAGCGCACGAAGCCGGCGGCCGCCCACCGCCGGGCCAGCTCCACCCAGAGCCGGCTCGGCCCCACGTGCGTGTCGGTCCCGCTGGAGAGGAGGACCACCGTGGGGCCCCCGCGGCCGTCGGGCGGGCCGCCGGCGTCGGTGCCCGGCCCCCGGACGCCCGGCCCGCACC
>JBOGGH010000659.1:0-1972 GCA_050743905.1 Acidimicrobiales bacterium | reverse complement strand
GTGCCGGCATCTCTGCCGGTCGTTTCCTCGGCCCGCCCCTCCGAACCGGACGTGCGACTTTCACCGCATCCGGCTCTCCACGAGCTCATGCCGTTGCGCTATCGAGCATTGCTTTCGTGCTAGGTGCGTGTCCCAGAACCCCTGACCGTCTCCTGACCCTGACCGGTGGTTCCGGGGATTCGCGATTTCCCACTCCATCGGCGAGGATTTCTCCATGACGGATGAGGTTGTTGACGAGCAGCTCTTCGCGGTCGGGATCGGTCCGCCGAGGTCGATGGCAACACCGTCGACTGTGGTCCCAAAGCGCTTCCGCCACTACGACCAGTCCCAGCAGTTCCTTATCCCGCCGAGCCTCGACGAGTGGTTGCCCGAGGGACACGACGCGCGCTTCATCTCCGACGCGGTCGAGGATCTGCTCGACCTCACGGCGATCTACGCCTCTTACTCGAGCGCCGACGGTGCCCCTCCCTACGAACCGCGCATGATGCTCAAGCTCGTCCTCTACGGCTACTCGATCGGGGTCACCTCCTCGCGCGCGATCTGCCGCCGCGGTGGCACCGACGTCGCCTTCAGATGGCTCTCGGGCAACGCCACCCCGGACCACCGCTCGGTCAGCCGCTTTCGTCGACGTCATCTCGCCGATCTCGAGGATCTTTTCACCCAGGTGCTGCGGCTCTGTGGCGGAGCGGGGCTCCTCAGTCTCGGTCGCGTCGCCCTCGACGGCACCAAATTGCGGGCGTCAGCAAGCCGGCACAAGGCGATGAGCTATGACCACATGGTGAAGAAGACCGACCAGCTCCGCGCCGAGGTCGCTGCGATCCTCGCCGAGGCAGAAGCGATCGACCGTGTCGAGGACGAGCTCTATGGGGCCGACCGCAGAGGCGACGAAATCGACCCTGAGCTGCTCCGTCGCGAAACCAGGATCGCAAAGATGCGCGTCACGATGGACGCGATCGAGTCCGAGGCTAAGGAGAAGGCGGCGGCCAAGGCCGCTGAGACAGCACAGAAGAAGGGTGCGAGCCCCGAAGAGGTCGATGATGCGGCGAGCAACGCCGCTGAGACGGCGGTCCCAGCACCCAAGGCCCAGCGCAACTTCACCGATCCTGACGCCCGGATCATGAAGACCGCCGACGGCTCGTTCCATTACGCCCAGAACGCGCAAGCCGTCGTCGACGAATCCCACCAGGTCGTCCTCTGTGCGGTCGTCACCCAGCAGGCGAACGACGTTCACCAGCTCTTCCCGATGATCGAAAAGACCAACGCCGAGCTCGAACGAGCAGGGATCGAGGCCCGCCCCCGGGTCCTTCTCGCCGATGCCGGCTACTGCTCGGCCGACAATCTCCTCGCGCTTGTGGAGAACGGGACGAATGCGCTTGTCGCCACCGGACGGCTCGCCCACGGCGAAGAGGTCCCGCTCGCCCCGAGAGGACCCATTCCGAAGAGCGCGACGCCAAAGCAACGGATGGCCCGGCGTCTTCGGAGCAAAGTCGCAAAGGCCGACTACGCGCGGCGAAAGGCGATCGTCGAACCGGTCTTCGGCCAGATGAAGACCCGCCAGCACGCCGGCCAGCTTCGGCTCCGCGGTCTTGTCGGGGCGCAAGGCGAGTGGACGCTCCACTGCATCTGCCACAACCTTCGCAAGCTCGCCAACGCAGCCGGATCGGCCACGTTCGCACCGGCGTGAGCCACGGGCACGCCCAGGCGCGTGCTTTGTGACACCGAAGACGGTGATCCGCCCGTTTTCAGGGACTCGCTCGGCCCATCACCCCATCGGAGAGAGCTTCAGAGCCAGATCGCCGATTGGGTTCCGGGACGCGCACCTAGAAGACGACATCTTGAAGGCCCCGACCGAAGCACAGTTGGGATTGCTCTTCGATATGAAGCGCAATCTCATGAACATGCGCAAGGTCATTGCGCCCCAGCGCGACATGATGGCCAGCATCAACGCGGGGGTCACCGCGGTGCCGGGCAT
>JBOGGH010000658.1:0-1977 GCA_050743905.1 Acidimicrobiales bacterium | reverse complement strand
CCGCCGGCCAGCAGGTCGAGCACCCGGGCGGCGATGGCGGCCGGGTCGGCCAGGCGGCCGGCGCCCACGTCGCCCCCGGCCAGGCGGCCCTCCTCCGGCGGCACCACGATCACCCCGCGCCGGCGGAGCACCGCCAGGTTGTCCCGGACCGCCGGGTGCTCCCACATCTCGGTGTGCATGGCCGGGCAGACCACCACGGGCGCCCGGGTGGCCAGCAGCGTGGCGGTGAGCAGGTCGTCGGCCATGCCGGCGGCGTAGCGGGCCAGCAGGTGGGCGGTGGCCGGGGCCACGAGCACCAGGTCGGCCCGCTGCCCGAGCTCGGTGTGGGGGATGGACCCCTCCCACAGGCTGGTGCGCACCGGCTCGGAGGCCAGCGCCGAGAAGGTCGCCTCGCCCACGAAGCGACGCGCCCCGGCCGTGAGGACGGGCGACACGTGCACCCCGGCGTCCACCAGCCGCCGGCACACCTCCACCGCCTTGTAGGCGGCGATGCCGCCGGAGACCCCGAGGACGACCCGGCGCACTACTCCGGCTCGTCCCCCTCTTCCACGGGCTCGGGACGGTGGTACGTGGCCTTGCCGGCGGCGACCTCCTCGAAGGCGATCGACAGCGGCTTGCCCGACACCGTGGTCACCTGGGGCGGCACCACGCGGCCCAGGCCCTCGCCCAGGCTGTTGTAGTAGGCGTTGACCTGGCGGGCGCGGGACGCCCCCAGGGCCACCAGCGTGAACTTCGAGTCCACCTTGTCGAGGAGGCCCTCGATCGGCGGGTCCATGAGGGTGCTCAGCGCTCGGTCTCCTTCAACAGCTCCGCACGCTGCTTGGCCCCGAGGCCCTGCAGGCGGCGGCTCTCGCTGATCCCCACCGTCTCCATGAGGCGGCGGGCCTTCACCTTGCCGAGGCCCGGCAGGGACTCGAGCACGGAGACCACCTTCATCTTCCCGACGGTCTCGTCGCGGTCGGCCTTCTTCAGGAGCTCGCCCAGGGTGAGCGAGCCCAACTTCAGCTTCTCCTTGACCTCGGCTCGCTCGCGGCGGACCTTGGCGGCCTTCTCCAGTGCAGCCTGGCGCTGCTCGGGCGTGAGTGCAGGCGGTTGCGGCATGGGGGTGACTGTAGCGCCTCCGACGTGCACCGTCACGACAAAACCGCCGCCATGGCCCCCGTGGCCTGCACGGCGGCGTCCCGGAGGGCCGCCGGATCCGGGCCCGCCGCCAGCACCGAGCGGGACGCGCTGGGGAGGACGGCGCCCGCCGGGCACCCCCCGAAGCGCTCGGCCACCTCCGCCGGGCCGGCCCCCTGGGCCCCCACCCCGGGCGCCAGGATCACCCCGTTGAGCTGGGACAACGGGAACCGGGAGGGCACCAGCGTGGCCCCCACCACCGCCCCCACGGCGCCGGGTGCCTCCTCGTTCCAGCGGGCGATCCCCTCCAGCAGGAGGTCCTCCACCGCCGCCCCGGAGGCCGTCACCGCCTCCTGGAGCGGCCGGCCCTCGGGGTTGGAGCCCCGGACCACCACGATGACCCCGCGGCCGTGCCGGCGGGCCGCCTCCACCATGGGCCGGAGCGACCCGAGCCCCATGTAGGGCAGGGCGGTCACGGCGTCCACGGCCAGCGGGCTCCCCCCGCCCAGCCAGGCGTCGGCGTAGGCCTCCACGGTGGACCCGATGTCCCCCCGCTTGGCGTCGCCGATCACCAGCAGCCCCGACCGCCCGGCCTCGGCGATCAGCTCCTCCAGCACCGCCATGCCCGCCGCGCCCTGGCGCTCGAAGAAGGCCACCTGCGGCTTGACCACGGGGACGGCGCCGGCGAAGGCCTCCACGCAGGTGAGGGCGAACCGCCGCAGCCCGCCGGCGTCGTCCGGCAGGCCCCACCCGGCGAGGAGCTCGGGCGACGGGTCGATGCCGGCGCAGAGCGGGCCGGTCCGCCCCACCGCCTCGGCCACCCGTTCGGCGAACATCAGCGCTCCCCGGGCGGGCCGG
>JBOGGH010000657.1:0-1988 GCA_050743905.1 Acidimicrobiales bacterium | reverse complement strand
ACCCTGGCCCCACCGCCAGCCGCAACCGCCTGCAGACCACCACCCTGCTGGACGCCATCAACGAGCACGCCTTCGACGCCTGCATCGGCGGGGCCCGCCGGGACGAGGACAAGGCACGGGCCAAGGAGCGGGTCCTGTCCTTCCGCGACGCCTTCGGCCAGTGGGACCCCAAGCGGCAGCGCCCGGAGCTGTGGCAGCTCTACCAGGGCCGCGTGCTGCCAGGCGAGCACCTGCGGGCGTTCCCGCTGTCGGACTGGACCGAGCTGGACATCTGGCAGTACATCGGCCGCGAGGGCATCCCGCTGCCGTCCATCTACTTCGCCCACCGGCGGTCGGTGGTCCGGCGCGACGGGATGCTGCTGGCCGTGAGCGACTGGGTGACCCCCCGGCCCGGCGAGCAGCCCGAGCGCCACGTGGTGCGGTTCCGGACGGTCGGCGACGCCACCTGCACCGGCGCCGTGCGGTCCGAGGCCACCACGGTGCCCGAGATCATCGCCGAGATCGCCACCTCGCGCGTCTCGGAGCGGGGTGCCACCCGCGCCGACGACCGGTTCTCCGAGACCTCCATGGAGGACCGCAAGCGCGAAGGGTACTTCTGAGCGGTGGCGCCCCCGGGCGGAGAGACCGCCACCGCCACCGCCACCGCCGGCGCCACCGGCCCGGCCGGCGCCCTCACGGGCGACACCGGCCTCGTGATGGACCTGCTGCGGTTCGCCGCGGTGGGGTCGGTGGACGACGGCAAGTCCACGATGATCGGGCGGCTCCTGTTCGACACCCGGCAGCTCTTCGACGACCAGGTGGAGGCGGTGGCCGCCGCCTCCCGGCGGCGGGGGATCGGCGAGGTGGACCTGGCCTTCGTCACCGACGGCCTGCGGGCCGAGCGGGAGCAGGGCATCACCATCGACGTCGCCTACCGCTACGCCGCCACGCCCCGCCGGAAGTTCGTGATCGCCGACTGCCCGGGGCACGTCCAGTACACGCGCAACATGGCCACCGGCGCCTCCACCGCCGACCTCGCCCTGGTGGTGGTGGACGCCACCAGCGGGCTGCGCGAGCAGACCAGGCGCCACGCCTGCATCGCCGCCCTCCTGGGCGTGGACCAGTTCGTGGTCTGCGCCAACAAGATGGACCTGGTGGCCTGGGACCGGGCCGCCTACGAGCGGGTGGCCGAGGAGATCTCGGCGCTGGCCCATCGCCTGGGCGTGGGCTCGGTCGCGGTGATCCCGGTGTCCGCCCTCCACGGCGACAACGTGGTGGAGGCCTCGGACGCCGCGCCCTGGTACCAGGGTCCCACCGTGCTCGAGGCGCTCGAGTCGGCGCCGGCGGGCGAGTGGGCGTCGGCGCGCAACGTCCACGGGGAGCGGGCGGCGAGGCTGCCCATCCAGTGGGTGCTGCGCCACCCGGGCGGCGGCCGCAGCTACGCCGGCATGGTGAACGGGGGCCCGCTGCAGGTGGGGGACGAGGTGGTGGTGCTGCCCGAGGGCCAGCGGTCCACGGTGTCGCGGATCGAGACCTACGACGGCCCCATGGACCGGGTGCCGGTCGGGCTCTCGGTCTCGGTCCACCTGGCCGACCACGTGGACGCCTCGCGCGGCGACCTGATTGCCTCGGCCGGCGAGCCGCCGGACGTCGTCAACCAGTTGGAGGCCACGGTCTGCTGGTTCGGGGAGCGGCCCCTGCGGGCCGGCGACCGGCTGCGGGTGAAGCACACCACGCGGGTGACGCCGGCCCGGGTTGCCGAGGTGCGGTCGCGGCTGGACGTGAACGCGCTCGCCCTGGAGCCGGTGGCCGAGCTGGCGGACAACGACATCGGCGTGGTGACGATCACCACGGCCACCCCCCTCGCTACCGACCCCTACCGCCGCGACCGGATCACCGGCAGCTTCGTGCTGGTGGACGAGGCGACCAACGCGACGGTCGCCGCCGGCATGGTGGGCGAGCCGCAGCTGGTCGCGCCGCTCGACTGACGCCCGGGGACGCCTCGAGGC
>JBOGGH010000656.1:0-1991 GCA_050743905.1 Acidimicrobiales bacterium | reverse complement strand
CGTTGGCGGCTATGAATTCGAGGACGTCGTCGCCGGCGACTAACTTCTCCCGCTCGGCCTTTGTGCGAAGGATGGCGATGCGCGTCTCAATTTCGGGAGGCTCGACGTGGGTGGTGAGGCCGGACAGGAGGCGGCTGCGAAGGCGCTCTTCGAGGGTGGCAAGCGCTTTGGCCGGGCGGTCCGAGGTGATGACGATCTGCTTGGAAGCACCATAGAGCGAGTTGAAAGTGTGGAAGAGCTCTTCTTGGAGTGAGTCTTTGTTCTCCATGAACTGGACGTCGTCGATGAGGAGTACGTCACACTCCCGATAGCGGCGCCGGAAGGCGCCCATGTCGTGCTTCGCCCGGATCGTCTCGACGAACTCGTTGAGAAAGGTCTCCGTCGAGACGTACCTCACCCGCAGGCGGGCGAAGTTCTCGGTCACGTAATTGCCGATCGCCTGCAGCAGATGGGTCTTGCCAAGTCCGACCCCTCCATAGATGTACAGCGGGTTGTAGGACTTGGCGGGGCCCTCGGCGACCGAGAGTGCCGCCGCGTAGGAGAAACGGTTGGACGGACCGGTGACGTAGGCGTCGAAGGTGTACCTGGGATTGAGCGGCACGTCGCTGCTGTGCCCCTTGTCGGCGCCGTGGCGGGCGGACGCCGTGCCGGAGTGGCTAGAGGGCGCCTGTGTGTTGGGTGCCGTTGAGCTTGTGCCGAGGAGGGAGGGGTCGGCGCCGGCGCCGATGAGCTCTCCTGGCCAGGTAGTTTCGTGGGGATAGCCGGCCCTCGAAACCGTGCCAGCCTCGACGACCTCGTCGACATTCACGTCGTAGCGGATTGGGTAGTCCTTGCCCGAGGCATCTACCACGGCGTCATGCAGCATGCCACTGAAGCGACCCTCGAGGCGATCGCGGACGACAGCGCTCGGCACCGAGAGGACGAGCTCGCCGCTCACCACCGCCACAGGTTCGATCCCCGAGAACCACGCCTTCCAGGTCGCCTCCGACACCTGGGAGCGCAGCGCGCTCGAGCAGGCGTTCCACAGCTGCTGGGCTTCAGTCACTGGCTCCGAGCCCTCCGATCCAGACGTTCTCCACACCCGAATCCACAGATGTGGACGGTGGGCAAGGCCAGGCTAATTTCGGCATGCTAGTGCTCCGACCTGGTCCGTGCACGGGCGACCGAGACGGGCAGCCGAGACGGGCAACTGAAGCACAAATATCCTGTTCGGAGCGAATTACCTGCTCAAAGCTCCGGAAGCGGCAGCTCGCCTCGAATCCGGCTCGTTGCTCGCCCGGCAAGGGAGGCGCTAGCATGCCCAGGGTCAACCGTGACCGCTTTTTTGGCGCGCCCACGAGATCACTCGGGCGCCGTTCGGACGCGTCGTGCAGGAGGAAAGAGCCGACATGAAGCGCACATTCCAGCCGAACACCCGCAAACGAGCCCGCCGACATGGCTTTCGTCACCGGATGTCGACGAGGGCAGGCCGAGCCATCGTGCGTTCCCGTCGGCGTCGCGGCCGGGCACGCCTCTCGGCCTGACGGCGAGCGTCCGTCCTCTTGGCTATGGGCCAAGAGACACTCGGCCCAGACCCTGTGCACGATGGCGCCAGCTGCGGTCGAGCGCGCCCGGCAAAAATCCGCGGGCGGAGCGACTTTTCGTCTCTGGTCGGCTCGCGCCGACGTGCCCGCTCGGGTCCGGTCGCAGTACACTATCTAGCGGCAATGCCCGGCGATGAAACCCGGCGATTCGCCTATTCCGTCCCGCGTCGGGTGGGCTCGGCAGTCGAGCGCAATAGGCATCGCCGCAGACTGAGGGCGGTTGCGTTCGAGGTGGCACCGATCGTGCCGCCGGGCGCGTACCTCATCGGTCTCGGGAGCGATGCGGGTGCGGTCTCGTTCGAAGAACTGAGGACACGGGTGATCGAATCGATCAAGGCGGCAACGGGGACGGGTATGACGTGAGCGGACGCATCCTCCTGTTCGTGGTGCGGGCCTACCAGGCCGCCC
>JBOGGH010000655.1:0-1992 GCA_050743905.1 Acidimicrobiales bacterium | reverse complement strand
CCCCGGGCGCGTGGTGGTCCTCACCGCCGGCACGGCGGACCTGCCGGTGGCCGACGAGTGCCTGGCCGTGCTGGGCGCGCTGGGGTTCCGCCCGGCGCTCGTGCCGGACTGCGGCGTGGCCGGGGTCCACCGGCTGCTGGCCTCGGCAGACGACCTGGCCGGCGCCGAGGCCGTGGTGGTGGTGGCCGGCATGGAGGGCGCCCTGGCCAGCCTGGTGGGCGGGATCACGCCCGCCCCGGTGGTCGCCGTGCCCACCAGCGTGGGGTACGGCGCCGCCCTCGAGGGGGTCACCGCGCTGCTCGCCATGCTCTCCTCGTGCGCGTCCGGGATCACGGTGGTGGGCATCGACAACGGGTACGGCGCCGCCTGCGCCGTGGCGCGCCTCCTCCCGTGACGGCTGGCCCCGCCGCCGGGCCGCGCACCGTGGCGTGGTTCCACTGCTTCGCCGGTGCCGCCGGCGACATGGTGCTCGGCAGCCTCCTCGACGCCGGGGCGGACCTGGACGAGGTGGTGGCGCTGCTCCGGCGGGTGCCGCTGGACGGCTGGTCCCTCCGGACGGAGGAGGTGCTGCGGGGGGGCGTGGCCTGCACCCGCGCCGTCGTCACGGCGGCCGACGCGGCCCCGGCCCGCACCCACGCCCACCTCGCCCGGCTGGTGCGGGAGGCCGTGCTGCCGGACCGGGTGGCCTCCCGCGCGCTCGCCGTCTTCGGGGCCCTGGCCCGGGCCGAGGCCGCCGTCCACCGCACCGACCCGGCCGGGGTGCACTTCCACGAGGTGGGCGGGCACGACGCGGTGGTGGACGTGGTGGGCACGGCGGCCGCCCTGGAGGTGCTGGGGGTGGACGGGGTGGCGGCGTCGCCGGTGGCCGTGGGCCTGGGCACCGTCACCGCTGCCCACGGCGTCCTCCCCAACCCCCCGCCGGCCGTGGTGCGCCTCCTGGAGGGCGTCCCCGCCTACGGCCGCCCGGTCCCCGTGGAGCTGACCACGCCCACCGGGGCGGCCCTGCTCGCCGCGCTGGCGACGTCGTTCGGCCCCATGCCGGCGATGGAGGTGCGGGCCAGCGGCTTCGGTGCCGGCACCGCCGAGCTGGAGGACCTGCCCAACTGCACCCAGGTGGTGGTGGGCCGGGCGTCGGCCGCCGCCGCCGGTGACGCCGGCGGCCAGCCGGTCGTCCAGCTCGAGGCCAACCTGGACGACGTGACCGGCGAGCAGCTCGCCCTCGCCGTGGCGGCGCTCCTGGAGGCCGGCGCCCACGACGCCTGGGTCACGCCGACGGTGATGAAGAAGGGCCGCCCGGCGCACACCGTCCACGCCCTCTGCGACCCGGCCCTGGCGGCTCGCCTGCGGGAGGTCCTCCGGTCCACCACGGGAACGCTCGGGGTGCGGGCGCTCGAAGGACGTCGGTGGCCGTCGCCCCGCCGGATGGGGACGGTGGAGGTGGCGGGGGAGCCGATCCGGATGAAGGCCGGGCCCCACCGCGCCAAGCCCGAGCTGGACGACGTGGCCCGGGCCTCGGCGCGCACCGGCCTGCCCGCCCACGAGGTGGCGTCCCGGGCCGAGGAGGCATGGCGGCGGGCCACGAACGCTGCGGCAGCCGGCGAGCCGGGATGAGGTCGGCCGGGGCCTGGGCCGCGCTGGTGGCCCTCGCCGCGCTGGCGGGGTCCGCGTGGCCCGGCGCGGCCGCGTCGGCGTCCCCGCCCACGCCCACGCACCCCTCACCGGTGGCGTGGCAGCCGTGCCCCACCGAGGCCGGCTACCGGTGCGGGTCGGTGCCGGTGCCCCTCAGCTATGCGCACCCCCACGGGCCCACCGTCTCCCTGGCGGTGATCGAGAAGCTCGCCACCGGGCCCGGCACCTCCCGCGGCGTCCTCCTCTTCAACCCCGGGGGGCCGGGCGAGAGCGGCGTGCAGATCCTGCCGGTGCTGGCCGCGCTGGTGCCGCCGGCGGTGGCGTCACGCTTCGACCTGGTCAGCTTCGACGAGCGCGGCACGG
>JBOGGH010000654.1:0-1999 GCA_050743905.1 Acidimicrobiales bacterium | reverse complement strand
GCCCGACGTCCCGGCGCCCTCCGGCGGCCGGGGCGGCGGCGAGGTGGCAGCAGGCGACGAGCAGAGGGGGGGTCATCCATGACGACCGAGGCCGGACCGGCCGGTGGCGGCGCGTGGCGCCGCTGGCGCCCGGTGTACCTGGTGGTGAGGAGCGTGCGGCGGTTCCGCCGGCGCACCGGCACCACCCAGTTGCGCACCGTGGTCACGGTGGCGGCGATCGTGGCCGGCGTCCTGGCCTACGTGGCGGCCTCGCCGCCCTCGGGGGGCGGACCGGCGGCCGCCTCCACAGGCGGCGGGGGGAGCTCGCTGGCGTCCGCCTCCACCAGCACCAGGGGCATCACCGGCAACACGATCAACGTGGTGTTCCCGGTGGTCTCCCTCACCTCCCTCACCGGCAGGCTGGGCATCGCCAACGACGCCGAGTACGGGGAGCAGAAGAAGGCGATCGACTTCTACGTGGGCCAGGTCAACAAGCAGGGCGGGATCCACGGCAAGAAGATCCACCCCATCGTGGCCTCGTTCACACCGCTCAACACATCCCAGATGCGGGCCCTCTGCAAGGACTGGACCGAGGGCAGCCCCGCCGCCTTCGCCGTGGTCGACGGCGAGGGCACCTGGTCCGAGACAAACCAGCTCTGCATCACCCAGGAGGGCCACACGCCGCTGCTCAGCCAGTGGACCACGGTGAGCACATGGACCAAGAAGGGCTCCCCCTATCTCTGGTGGACGGGGCCGGCCCAGACAGCCATCCTGCAGGCCACCGTCAACTGGGGGCTGGCCACAGGGCTCCTGGGCGGGCAGCACAAGGTGGGGGTGGTGGCCGGCAACCGGGCCAGCGACCAGCTCGCGCTCAAGAAGTACCTGCTGCCGGACCTGCGGCGCGCCGGGGTGCAGCCGGTGGTCGAGACAATCCCCGCCGAGCCCACAGAGTCGTCGTCCACCGACTCGGACGCGCCGCTGGTCCTCCAGAAGCTCAAGGCGGCCGGCGTCACCTCGGTGATCCCGCTCATCCCCTTCAACGTCTTCGACCCTCTCATGGGGGCCGAGAAGCAGCAGGGGTACTACCCCAAGCTGCTGCTCTCGGACTACGAGGAGACGATCGAGTCGGCGCTGGGCCTGATCCCCACACCGTTCGAGACAGCGCTCAACGGCCAGGAGGGGGTCACCACGGAGACCCTGGGCGGGGTGGACGACACCCGGCCGGAGAGCAAGGGCGGCTACGACCCGGGCCTCCGGGAGTGCTACGCCCCGTGGCACAAGGCGTACCCGCAGCCGGTGGGGAAGGGCCAGACCTACACACTGAAGGAGACCGGGCCCACAGGCCAGCAGACCACCCACCACATCGTCACCACGCCGTCCAGCTACATGGAGGAACAGGGCCCGGTGCAGGCGTGGTGCACCGCCATCCGGCTCTTCGCCACGGCGGCCCGCAACGCCGGGACGGATCTGAACCGCCGCACGTTCGTGGAGGGCATGGCGAAGGTCAAGAACTTCGCCGGCGGGTCGTCACCGGTGCTGAGCTACGGCCCGAACAAGTTCTACGGCCCCACGAAGTTCCAGGTCGTGGAGCTCCACAACAACACACCCGTGTCGCCGGCGTGCGACACGCTGAGCACAGGGAACCCGCAGGGCACGTGCTGGGTGACCAAGCAGGGCTGGGAGCCGCTGCCCACGGGCTGACCGGCCGGGTCCCCGCCCCGGGACTCGGGCCTCGCCGGTTACCGTGTGGTAGAACCCGGACGGCGCCAGCCGCCGACCGGCGGGGGCACGGCGCGAGGCTCGTTCCTGGGGCAGGCGGTCCCCGGGGGCGGCCCGGGGAGGGAGGGTCATGGTGGCGCCACGGCATCGCAGGGAGGCGCGAGGCGGGGGACGGTGGTGGAGCGCCGCGGCGGCAGCGGTCGCCGCGGTAGCCGCGGGCGGCGGGCTGTCGGCCGCGGCCGGCGTCGTCGCGCCCGCCGCCGGCGCCAGCAGCGGCCGGGTGCTGCTCGTGGGCACGTAC
>JBOGGH010000653.1:0-2000 GCA_050743905.1 Acidimicrobiales bacterium | reverse complement strand
CCGGCGGCGCGGGCGGCGGCGTGCGCGGCACCGGCGGCGCGGGCGGCGGCGGCATCACCAAGGACGACATCGACTTCATCTGCTCGGGCTCGACCGACTACCTCGTGGGCGGGCCGTTCAGCTTCGTCTCCGCCCTCGACGCCATCGGCGTGTGGCCGCCCAGGAGCGAGAGCCACGTGGAGATGGACGCCGCCTGGGCGCTCTACGAGGCGTGGGTGGCGCTCCAGGACGAGGGCGTGGACACGGCCCTCGTCTACGGGTTCGGCAAGTCGTCCCTCGGGGACCTCGGGAAGATCCTGGCCCTCCAGCTCGACCCGTACGTGATGGCGCCGCTGTGGCCGGACCCGGTGTCGGTGGCCGCCCTGCAGGCGCGGGCGCTGCTCGACGCCGGCAAGGCCACCGAGGCCGACTTCGCCGTCGTGGCCGCCCGCTGCCGGAAGGCGGCGCTGGCCAACCCGAAGGCCCAGGTGGCCTACGACCGCTCTGTCGAGGAGCTGCTGGCCGAGGCGTACGTGGTGGCCCCGCTGCGGCGCCACGCCCTGCCGCCGATCACCGACGGCGCGGCGGCGATCGTGCTGGCCGCCGGGGACAAGGCGTTCGAGTGGGCCGAGCGGCCGGCCTGGATCACCGGCATCGACCACCGGACCGAGACCCACGCCCTGGGGGCGCGGGACCTCACGGCGTCGCCGTCCACGGCCCGGGCCGGGGAGGTGGCCGGCGTGGGGGCCGGGCCGGTGGACGTGGCCGAGCTGCACGCGCCGTTCGCCCCCCAGGAGCTGATCGTGCGGGAGGCGCTCGGCCTCGGGGAGGGCGTGGACGTCAACCCGTCGGGCGGGTGCCTGGCGGCCAACGCCCTGATGGCGGGGGGGCTCATCCGCATCGGCGAGGCGGCCGCCCGGATCATGGCCGGCACGGCGGACCGGGCGGTGGCCCACGCCACCTCGGGCCCGGCGCTCCAGCAGAACCTCGTGGCCGTGCTGGAGGGCGCGTGACGGGCGGGGTCGCGGTGCCGGGCGGGGGTCGTGCCGGGCGGGCAGGCGCCACGGGCGAGGTCGCGCCGTGAGCGACCGGGTGGCGGTGATCGGGGTGGGCCAGACCCACCACAAGGCCAAGCGGGACGACGTGTCGATCGCCGGCCTGGTGCGCGAGGCGGCCGTGCGGGCGCTCGAGGACGCCGGCCTGGGCTGGGCCGACATCGACGCCGTGGTGATCGGCAAGGCGCCGGACATGTTCGAGGGCGTCATGATGCCTGAGCTCTACCTGGCGCCGGCGCTGGGGGCGGTGGGCAAGCCGATCTTCCGGGTGCACACCGCCGGCTCGGTGGGCGGCTCCACCGCCCTGGTGGCGGCGCACCTGGTGACCTCGGGCATCCACCAGCGGGTCCTCACCGTGGCCTTCGAGAAGCAGTCCGACTCGGACGCCATGTGGGCGCTGTCGGTGCCCCAGCCGTTCTCGGCGCCGCTGCTGGCCGGGGCGGGCGGCTACTTCGCCCCGCACATCCGGGCCTACATGCACCGCTCGGGGGCGCCGCGGGACGTCGGCATGAAGGTGGCGGTGAAAGACCGGCTGCACGCGCTCAAGAACCCGTACGCCCACCTGCACATCCCGGACATCTCGCTCCAGATGGTGGAGGAGTCCGTCATGCTGTGGGACCCGCTGCACTACCTGGAGTCGTGCCCGTCGTCCGACGGCGCCGCCGCCATGGTGCTCGGCTCCGAGCGGGCGGCGGCCGACGCCGAGGCGGCCACCGGCCGGTCGCCGGCGTGGGTGCACGGGATGGCCATGCGGTCCGAGCCCACCATGTTCGCCGGCCGCGACCAGATCAACCCGCGGGCCGGCCGGGAGTGCGCCGCCGACGTCTACCACCAGGCGGGGATCACCAACCCGCGGCGGGAGTTCGACTGCGCCGAGGTCTACGTGCCCTTCAGCTGGTACGAGCCGATGTGGCTGGAGAACCTCGGTTTCTGTCCCGAAGGCGAAGGATGGAAGCTCACGCAAGC
>JBOGGH010000652.1:0-2003 GCA_050743905.1 Acidimicrobiales bacterium | reverse complement strand
CTTCCGCGCCGATGTCCAGCCAGTGGGCGAAGTAGTCCCCCATGTTGTAGCCGCAGAACGGGAGCATGGCGAAGGGGTCGCGGCGCAGGTTCCCCACGGCGCCGGCGGCGGCCGCCGTGGTCTCCGAGGCCATGATCGACCCCAGGAACACCCCGTGGTCCCAGTCGAACGACTGGAAGACGAGCGGCACCACCGAGCCCCGCCGCCCGCCGAACATGATGGCCGAGATGGGCACCCCCATGGGGTCCTCCCACTCGGGGGCGATCGCCGGGTCCTGGGACGCCGGGGCGGTGAACCTGGCGTTGGGGTGGGCGGCGGGCCCCTCGCGGGCCGGGGTCCAGTCCTGGCCCCGCCAGTCCGTGCAGTGCTCCGGCGGCTCCTCGGTCATGCCCTCCCACCACACGTCGCCGTCGTCCGTGAGGGCGGTGTTGGTGAAGATGGAGTTGGCGGCCACCGAGAACATGGCGTTCGGGTTGGTGTGCGAGTTGGTGCCCGGCGCCACGCCAAAGAAGCCGGCCTCCGGGTTGATGGCGTAGAGGCGGCCGTCCGGCCCGAACTTCATCCAGCAGATGTCGTCCCCGATGGTCTCCACCTTCCAGCCGGCGAGGGACGGGATGAGCATCGCCAGGTTGGTCTTCCCGCACGCCGAGGGGAAGGCGCCGGTCACGTACCGGGTCTCGCCCTGGGGCGAGGTGAGCTTGAGGATCAGCATGTGCTCGGCCAGCCAGCCGGCGTCGCGGGCCATCACCGAGGCGATCCGCAGGGCGAAGCACTTCTTCCCGAGGAGGGCGTTGCCGCCGTAGCCGGAGCCGTAGGACCAGATCTCGCGGGTCTCGGGGAAGTGCACGATGTACTTGTTCTCGGCGTCGCACGGCCACGGCACGTCGGCCCGGCCCCCGGCCAGCGGGGCGCCCACCGAGTGGAGGCAGGGCACGAAGTCGCCGTCGCCGAGCACGTCGAGGACCGCCGCGCCCATCCGGGTCATGATGCGCATGGAGACCGCCACGTACGGCGAGTCCGTGATCTCCACCCCGATGTGGGCGATGTCGGAGCCCAGCGGCCCCATGGAGAAGGGCACCACGTACATGGTGCGGCCCCGCATGGACCCGCGGAAGAGCCCCTTCAGCGTGTCCCGCATCTCGCCGGGGTCCCGCCAGTTGTTGGTGGGCCCGGCGTCCTCCTCGCGGGCCGAGCAGATGAAGGTGCGGTCCTCCACCCGGGCCACGTCGCCCGGGTCCGAGTGGGCCCAGTAGCTGTTGGGCCGCTTGGCGTCCGACAGCCGGGTGAAGGTGCCGTTGTCCACCAGGAGCTGGCAGAGGCGGTCGTACTCGTCGGCCGAGCCGTCGCACCACTCCACCCGGTCGGGGGCCGTGAGCGCCGCCACCTCGTCCACCCAGACGAGCAGCTTCCGGTTGTTGGTGGGCGGCATGTCGGCTTCGCAACCTCCTCGGGCTTCTCGGGCTCGGGCACCGCCTGCTCGGGCGGTGCGCCCCGGCACAACGGATCCTCGACGCCCAATGGTAGGCATGGGGCCGTGGCGCCTCCCAAACCGCAGATGGCGGGCGGATCCCGTCCCGCCGGAGAGGACGCCGTCCTCGCACGGGTGGCCAATTCTATGCGGGCGGCCTCGGGCCCGGTCCAGCCGGGGGAGATCTGGATCGGCGACGACGCCGCGGTGGTGGCCCCGCCGGCGGGGATGCTGGTGCTGGCCACGGACGCCGCCGTGGCCGGGGTGCACGCCGACCTCTCGCTGGTGGGGCTGGACGACCTGGGGTGGAAGGCGCTCACGGCGGCGGTCAGCGACCTCGGCGCCATGGGGGCGCGGCCGCTGCACGCGCTGGTGACGGCGTGCGCCCCTCCCGGCACCGACCTCGACCTGCTGGCGGCCGGCGTGGCCCAGGCCTCGGCGGCGTGGGCCTGCCCGGTGGTGGGCGGGGACCTCTCCACGGCGTCCGAGGTGGTGGTGTCCGTGGCCGTGACCGGCACGCTGGACGGTCCGGCGC
>JBOGGH010000651.1:0-2004 GCA_050743905.1 Acidimicrobiales bacterium | reverse complement strand
GGCGCGGCGGCGGCTGCGTCGGCCGGGCCGGTGCCCGCCACGGCGGCGGGGGGCTCGGCCTCCAGGAGGTCCATGATGCGGGCCGCCGCCGCCTGGCCCTCGGTGCTGGCGTGGAACTCGGCCCCGGCCCGCCGGAGGGGGAGGAAGACCTCGGGCGAGACCAGCAGCACGGCCAGCGCGGTGGACAGCGTGACGGTCCCCCCGAGGAGCCGCAACCCGAGCACCATCGCCACGAGGCCGGTGCCGATCCCGGCGAGGAATTCCATCGCCAGCGCCGAGAGGAAGGCCACCCGCAGCGTCCCCATGGTGGTGCGTCGCAGCCCCTCGGTGGCCCCGGCCACCTCGCGCCTACCCTGCCCGGCGCGGCCGTAGGCGCGCAGCGTGGGGAGGCCCTGCACCAGCTCGAGGAACCGTGCCGAGAGCGACGAGAGCTGCCGCCACTGGCGCCGGGTCTGCGCCGCCGCCCTCCGCCCGAGCACCACCATGGCCACCGGGACCAGCGCCACCAGGCCGGCCAGCACCAGCAGGGAGACCCAGTCCTCCCACCCCACCCAGGCGAGCAGCGCCAGCGGCGCCAGGCCCGCCAGGACCGCCTGGGGGAGGTAGCGGCCGAAGTACACGTCGAGGGCCGCCGTGCCCCGGGTGGCGGTGAGCGAGAGCTCGCCGGCGCGCTCGCCGGCGATCCACACCGGCCCGAGCGCCAGCGCCCGGTGGAGGAGCTGGCGACGCAGGGTGGAGGTCACGGCGGCCGACGTCCGGTGGGCGGCCGCCTCGCCGGCCCAGGCGCAGGCGGCACGGGCCACGAAGGCGCCGGCCATCCCGGCGAGCAACGGCGCCACCGCGCCCAGGGTGGCGCCGTGGAAGAGCGTGCGCTCCACCACCGTGGCCAGCAGCACCGCCTGGGCCACCACCGCCGCGGTGCCGCAGAGGCCCACCACCACGGCGACGGCCAGGTAACGGCGGGTCGCCTGCACGCGACCGGCGAGTCGCCTGTCGATCAGGCCGCCGCGGGGCCGATCGGCGGCGGGGGAGGGCATCGGGGCCACGCTATCGAGCGGGCCCGTGGGCCCACGAGTCGGCTGCGGCGCCCGCCGGGGGCTGCGGTGGTGGCGGTGGTTCGGGCTCGACCCGGCCGGTCCCGCAGGCCGGGGCCACCGGGTCAGGTGGTGAAGGTGCTGCCGTCCACCTGGACCGTCGCACCCCGGAGGTCGCCGGCCACCACGTCGGCGGCCAGCGCGGGGTCCTCCGCCGCGGCCACGCAGCGGGGCCCGTCGCCGTCCACCTCCGCCAGGACCACCACCCGTGCCGGCGTCTGGCCGTCGTAGGTCACGGTGGCCGCCACCACCGTGGCCGGGCCGCGGTAGCCGTCGAGCACCTCGACCGTGGGGGTGGCCTCGCGGGCCTCCGCCGCCAGGTCCTCCATGAGCGGCGGGCGGCCGTCCGGGCCGGCGGACCACACCGCCAGGCCGGGCTTGGTGAGGAGGCCGCAGACGGTGGTCACCATGCCCAGCCGGCCGGGCTCGTCCCGGAGGAGGGGGACCACCGCCGCCGTGGACTGGTACACGAAGTTGTTGAACGGCCCGCCGGCGAAGGCCATGCCGCCGGTCACCGTGGGGGTGCCGTCCAGGGGGAGCCCCAGCTCGCGCTGCTGGACCCGCACGGCGGCGGGGAAGCAGGAGTAGACCTCGGCCACCTCCACTCCGGCCAGGGGGCGGCCTATGCGCGCCGCCGCGGCCCGGCCGAGCACGGCCATCGCCGGCCAGCGGTGGAGGTGCCGGCGCCGGCTGAGCGAGACCGAGTGGTTGGCGTCCAGCGCCACCAGCGGGAACACCCACCGGTCGGGCGGCACGCCGTGGCGCCGGGCGGTGCCGGCGGTGCAGAGGAGGAGGGCCGCCGCCTGGTCCACCGTCCACTGGCTGGCGTGCCACTTGTTGTACGGCAGGGCCAGCGGCCGGTTGCCGGGCCCCGGGGTGGCGATCTCGTCCGCCGTGCGGGGCTCGGGGA
>JBOGGH010000650.1:0-2006 GCA_050743905.1 Acidimicrobiales bacterium | reverse complement strand
CCCTCGGTGCCCGCGCCCTCGGTGCCTGCGCCCTCGGTGCCTGCGCCCTCGGTGCCTGCGCCCTCGGTGCCTGCGCCCTCGGTGCCCACCAGGGGCACCCGGCCGTCCCCGGCCCCACCGAGCCGACCCTCGTCGAGCAGCCCGCTCACGCGCCGCCACAGCGTGCGCAGCTCGTAGCGGTCGAAGGCGCCCCGGGCCAGGTCCCGGTCCCAGCCGCCGAGCCGGAGGTCCTCGACGGTGAGGTCCATGGGCACGTCGCGGACGAGCGGGATCACCGCCAGGTTGGCCCGGACCTGGTCCTCGTGGGCCGCCAGGTTCTCGCGGAGCTTGGGGGTGAGGGCGTCCAGGTGGGCGTAGACGCCGTCGACGTCGCCGTAGGTGGTGAGCAGCCTGGCCGCCGTCTTCTCCCCCACGCCGGGCACGCCGGGCAGGTTGTCCGAGGGGTCGCCGCGCATGGCCGCCAGCATCGGGTACAGGCGGGGCGTCACGCCGGTGCGGTCCACGATCCCCGCCTCGTCGTAAAGGGAGTAGTCGCTCACGCCCCGCCGGTTGTAGAGGACGCGAACGTGGGGGTCCTCCACGAGCTGGAAGCAGTCGCGGTCGCCCGTCACCACCACGGCATCGCAGTCGCGGTCGCGGGCCTCGGTGGCCAGCGTGGCCAGCACGTCGTCGGCCTCGAAGCCGGGGACCCCCACCACCGGCACGCAGAGCGCGCCGAGGACGTCGCGGATCATGTCGAACTGGGGCAGGAGGTCGTGGGGCGTCTCGGCCCGGCCCGCCTTGTAGGCCTCGACCATCTCGTCCCGGAAGGTGCCGCCCGGGAGGTCGAAGGCCACCGCCAGGGACGACGGCGAGTGGTCCCGCACCACGGTGGCCAGCATCGAGACGAAGCCGTGGAGGGCGTTGGTCACCGTCCCGGCCTCGGTGGCCAGCTCGGTGGGGAGCGCGAAGTAGGCGCGGAAGGCGAGCGACATCCCGTCGAGCAGGAAGAGCGGTCCCCGGCCGGCCTCGCCCGGCCCCTGGCTCATAGGGTCACGGCTGCAGCTCGCCGTCGACCACGCGCCGGGCCACGTCGCGCATCCGGCTGCGGGTCTGCATCGCCGTGCGCTGGACGAAGGCGAAGGCGTCCGGCTCGCTCATGGCGAAGCGGTCCATGAGGACGCCCTTGGCCTCGTCCACCAGCCGCCGGGTCTGGATCTTGTCGTCGGCCGCCTCGTGGCCGTCGCCGGCGGCGGGCGAGGCCGTCCGCACCTCCTCGTCGATCGCCCACTCCTGGCGGCAGCGGGCCAGCACCCCCTCGATGGCCGGCAGCAGCTCCTCGCGCCGGAAGGGCTTCACCAGGTAGGCGGCCACGCCGGCGTCACGGGCGTCCTCGATCAGCTCCCGCTGGCTGAAAGCGGTGAGCACCAGCACCGCCACCCGGTGGCGGGCGGTGATCTCCCGGGCGGCGCGCACGCCGTCCATGCCCGGCATCTTGACGTCGAGGATCGCCAGGTCGGGGCCGTGCTCCTCCACCAGCGCCACGGCCTGGTCGCCGCGGCCGGTCTCCCCCACCACCTCGTAGCCGGCCGAGACCAGGATCTCCTTCAGGTCGAGCCGGATGATGGCCTCGTCCTCGGCTATCACCACGCGGACGGGCGGCCGGTCCTCTTCGACGGCCGTCACCGGCCGGTCCCCACGTGGGCCAGCAGCTCGTCCTGGCGCCTCGTGAGCTCGTCCACCGAGACGCGCAGGGCGTCCCGTGCCCGCGCCATGGCGTCCGCGTGCCGGCGCACCTCGGCGTAGTCGTGCGCGGCCAGCGGCGTCTCGGAGACGAGCGACCGCAGCCGCGCGTCCTCGGCCTCGTCGGCCACCACGGCAAGCTGCTCGTCGAGCACGGCCAGCTCCTCCCGGGCACGCACCAGGCGGGCGTGCACCTCCCTGATCCGTCGTTCCAACAGGAACCGTTGCATGGGGCATCGAGTCTATGCCGGCCGGCGGTCCCGGTCCCCGGCGGTGACCGGGCG
>JBOGGH010000649.1:0-2011 GCA_050743905.1 Acidimicrobiales bacterium | reverse complement strand
GCCTCGAGCACGTCGCCCACGGACGCCGGCGTGCCGCCCGGGCACGCCGCCAGCGCGTCCTCCACCACCGCCGCGATGCCCAGCCACCCCAGCCGGCCCTCGAGGAAGGCGGCCACCGCCACCTCGTTGGCGGCGTTGAGCCAGGCCGGGGCCACGCCACCCTGGCGGCCGGCCCGGTAGGCCAGGTCCAGGCAGGAGAAGACGGCGCGGTCGGGCGGCTCGAAGGTGAGGGTGGCGCGGGCCGACCAGTCCACGGCGCCGAACGCCGTGTCCAGCCGCTCCGGCCAGCCCATGGCGTAGCCGATGGGCAGCCGCATGTCCGGCGACGAGAGCTGGGCGATGGTGGACCCGTCCACCAGCTCCACCATGGAGTGGACCACCGACTGCGGGTGCACCACCACCTCGATGCGGTCGTAGGGAACGCCGAAGAGCTCGTGCGCCTCGACGACCTCGAGGCCCTTGTTCATGAGGGTCGAGGAGTCCACCGTGATCTTGCGGCCCATGCGCCAGGTCGGGTGGGCGAGCGCGTCCTCCACGCCCACGCCGGCCAGGTCCTCCCGGGCACGGCCGCGGAACGGCCCCCCCGAGGCCGTCACCAGCAGGCGGGCCACGTCGCCGGCGTCCACGCCGGCCAGGCACTGGTGGAGGGCGCAGTGCTCGGAGTCCACCGGGACGATCTCCGCCCCCGGGGTGCGGCGGGCCCGCTGCACCACCGGCGCCGCCGCCACCAGCGACTCCTTGTTGGCCAGGGCCAGGCGGCGACCGGCCTCCAGGGCGGCCAGCGTCACCGGGAGGCCGGCGAACCCCACCACCCCGTTCACCACCACCTCGGCGGCGGTGGCGGCGGCCGTCAGCCCGTCGGGCCCGGCCACCACCTCGGTCCCCGCCGGCACCCCTGCGGCCACCCGGGCCGCCAGCGACGGGTCGCCCACCGCCACCAGATCCGGCCGCAGGCGCCGCGCCTGGGCCACCAGCAGGTCGACGGAGCGGTGCGCGGCCAGGGCGGCCACCCGGAAGCGGTCGGGCCGGGCCGCCACCACGTCCACCGCCTGGGTGCCGATGGAGCCGGTCGACCCCACCAGGCTCACCGTCTTCACGGTCCACAGCATGCCACCCGTCGGGGCGGCCGCCCCGTCACCCGAGGTTGAAGGCCTTCACCAGGTAGTAGGTGGCGGGGAGGACGAAGAGCAGCCCGTCCACGCGGTCCAGCAGGCCGCCGTGGCCCGGGAGGATGCGCCCCATGTCCTTCAGGCCGAGATGGCGCTTGACCAGGGACTCCGAGAGGTCGCCGATGGGGCTGACCACCGCCACCACGAACCCGAGGGCCACGGCCGAGCCCAGGGTCCAGGGGTGGACGAGGTGCACCACGATCACCGCCGCCAGGACCGACGCCACCGCGCCGCCGGCGAGCCCCTCCCACGTCTTGTTGGGGCTCACCGCGCCGAGCGGGTGCCGGCCCACCCAGGCGCCCACGGCCAGGGCGCCCACGTCGTAGGCGACGCCGGTGACCACCGCCCCCAGGAGGAAGGCGATGCCGTGGCGGTCGGGGAAGAGGGAGGGGTCCAGCAGGAGCGCGGCGAACGAGCCGAACACCGCCACCCAGCAGAACACCAGCAGGGTGGCGGCGGTGCTCCGGACCGGCTCGGCGGCGCGGTCCACCCCGGCCAGGTGCCAGAGCATCGTGAAGGCCACCACCATCACCAGGACGAGCGGCAGCGCCTCCTGGCCCTTGTTGTAGGTGGCCACCATCAGCGACACCGTGGCCACCAGCCCCAGCAGCGTGGCCGGGTGGTAGCCGGCGCGGCGGAACGCCGCGTAGGCCTCGACGGCCGCCAGGGTGATCACGCCGGTGGCCACGATCATCGAGGTCACCGTGCCCAGCTTGAAGAAGACCAGGGCCACCACGCCCAGCACGAGCCCGCTGGCCACGGCCACCGGCAGGTCGCGGCCGCTGCGGGACGCCTCCGGCGCCATCGGGCCCGGCGGTGCCGGTGGGGCAGGGGGCGGGCGC
>JBOGGH010000648.1:0-2013 GCA_050743905.1 Acidimicrobiales bacterium | reverse complement strand
GGCCGGCCCGCGCCCGCGCCACCAGCGCCGCCAGCTCGTCCCGGCCCAGCTCCACCGGGTCGCGGGTCTGCGAGCGGGCCACCACCGCCGGCCCCCGCCCGGCCACCGGCGGCCGCATGGCGTGCTCGGCGTAGTTCAGCAGGCCGCCGCGGAACCAGCGGGCCCCCCGGGCCCCGTCGCCCGCCTCCAGGGACGCCTCGGGCGGGCGGTGCCACCGCACGCCGTGGTGGTGGGCGATGTCGCGCCAGAACTCGCCGGCGGTGACCGGATCCACCGACCACCGCCAGGCCTCGTGGTAGTCGCCGAACCCGTGGCGGTCGAGGTAGGCCTGGAGGTTGGAGCGGGCCCGGCGCTCGTCGGAGGGCACCCACAGCGGCTCGCCGGCCGCCGCTACCACGGCAGGGGCTCCGGATCGGCGAACCGCCGCAGCACGTTGCCGGTGATACGGGCCACGTCCGGGTCCACGGCGAGCGCCCCGCCCCAGGCGATGGAACCCACGGCGAAGACCGCGCCGCCCCCCGGCTTCACGTGGTACACGACGTCGGCGCGGACGTCCGGGTCCTCCAGCGCGCTGGTCCCGGGCAGGGTGAAGGGCAGCTCCTCCACGCAGCGGCGGTAGCCCTCGTCCAGGCCCTCGCTGGTGGCCAGGACCAGCGCGTCCACCGGGGTGCCCAGGGCACGGTCGCCGCGGTCGACCTCCTGGCCCACCGCGCCGCCGCCGACCGTGCCCGCAGTGCCGAACACGTCGCCCTCCACCCCCTCGAAGACGAACGCCGCCCGCGGGTCGCCGGCGTCCGGCAGCCGCCGGTACCAGCCGGAGCGGTCGAAACCCTGGGCGGCGTAGCCCACGCCGGTGAGGCGCTGCGGCGGCCGGCCGAGGTGGCGCCAGAGCCCGCCCCGCTCGCCGGTGAACGCCAGGTGGCACTCGCCCGGCGCCGACTCCCACGCCCGCGAGCCCGCCTGCCCGCGCCGGAGCTCCATCACCCACGGCCGCTCCGCGTCGAACGCCACGCGCCAGTAGAAGCCGTTGGCCCCCAGGTAGGCGAGGCGGCCGCCGCCGTCCACGTACGCCTCCACGGCGTCGAGCATGGCGGTGGAGTGGTACTCGGGGTGGGTGCCGGTGACCACGCAGCGGTAGGGGGCGAGCAGCGCCCGCCCCTCGCGGTGGAGGTCGGCGTCCGTGGCCACGTCGTGGGGGATGCCCTCGGCCCGGAGCCAGTCCATCACGGCCAGGTCCGAGGCGAGCTGCCAGGACCCCACGTGGTAGCGGTGGGTGGGGCGCATGTTCAGCATCGGTCGCCGGGCGCTGCTGATCCCCACCCCGCTCCCGTCGCGGTGGGCGTCGTAGCAGGACAGCCCCCACTCCCGGTGCTCGTGGAGCAGCAGGTCGGGCTCGTAGAGGACGGGGACCTGCCCGGCGGTCGCCTCCGAGAAGCTGCCGTCGGCCACCGGGTGGTCGTTGGCGTAGGCGAGATAGCTGGCCGTGGGCACGAGGAAGAGGACCGGGGCGGCGGGCTGCGCGGGCCGCACGAAGAAGGGCACGCGGTCGGTGCGGCCGGCGCCGCCGTCCAGCCGCACGGCGTAGGCGCCGCTCGGCAGGTGGGCCGGGAGGCGGACCTCGACCGTGGGCTCCCACCGGCAGTCGTCCAGGTCGTCCGCGTGGAAGTGGAGCGCCGCGTACTGCTCGGGGGCCAGGCGGTGGTCCTGCTCGGAGCCGTCCCACCGGTGGCCGGTCACGGCGTCCGTGGGGGTGTTCCAGAGCACGGCGCCGCAGCCACCGGCGCCCACGCACGGGACGGCGGTCCCCGACGCGTGCCCCCCGGCCAGGCGGGCGGCGAAGTCCCAGCCCACGAGGAGGCGTTCCCGCACCAGCTCGCCGGCGGCGAGGCGGGCCAGCAGCCCGTCGTCGAGCGGGCCGGCCAGGAGCTGGGGCAGCTCGAGCTTGCCGTCGAAGCAACAGGCGGCGTGGGGCCCGGCGTCGCCGGGGTCGCCGGGGTCGCCGGGGTCGCCAGC
>JBOGGH010000647.1:0-2013 GCA_050743905.1 Acidimicrobiales bacterium | reverse complement strand
CGGCGGCGTGGGGCAGCGCACGCGCCAGCACCGCCGCGGCGCGGTGGTCGGCCGCGGTGGGGTGGTCCGGGCGCAGCGCCCGCGGCCAGAGGCGCTCGGCCAGCACGGGGTTGAGCTCGGCGCCGTAGAGGCTCACCTGGGCCAGCAGGAACAGCACCGCCACCAGCCCTATGACCACGCCGAACTGGCCGTAGGCGGCGGAGCTGTGGCGCACCTGGTGCTCGAGGAGCCCCGTGCCCACCGTCACCAGGAGGGTGAAGCCGAACCCGCCGAGCGCCGCCCCCGGCAGGTACGAGCGGAGCGGCCGCCGCCCCGGGGTCAGCACGGCGAAGGTCGCCGCGTAGAGCCCCACGTTGACCGCCAGGAGCCCCACCAGGACGCCGGCCCTCGCCGCCCAGGGGGTGGCGGAGGCCGTGGCGTAGCCGCCGGCCGCCGCGTCCACCAGGAAGGTGGTGCCGATGACGGCGAGCCCGCCCAGGCTCCTGGCGAGGCGGACGGGGAACTGCCCGGTGGCTGTGGGTGGCACGTGCCAGGCGGTGGCCATGGCCCGCAGCGCGGTCTGGGTGACGCCCTGGGCGCCGTAGGCGAGGCCCACCAGGCCCACCACCAGGCCGAGGGCGCTCCCGTGGAGGGAGGCGGCCGGGTGGGCGGGGTGGAAGTCGGCGCCGATCACCGGGAACCGGTGGAGCGTGGCCACCAGGCCGTGGCCCAGCGAGGACGCGCCCACGAAGCCCAGGACGGTCACCACCGCCAACAGCAGCGGGTAGATGCCCACGAAGCCGTACCACCCGAGCACCACCACCGTCTGGGCGGCGTGGTCGCTGCCGTACTGCTTCACGACGGCGTAGGCCACCGCCGGGACGGCGTGGCGCTGCTGCCACCGGTCCAGGCGGCCCACCGCGGCGTTGATCCGTCCCACCCCCTCTCCCTTCCCCGCCCACCGGGGTCGTACGCCCGCCGCGTCGCCGGGCACGTCGCCGTACGATGGGCCACGGCCCACCGCACCCCCGAGGAGGCACCCGTGGAGTACACCAAGCTCGGCTCGACGGGACTGGACGTCTCCCGGCTCTGCCTCGGCTGCATGAGCTTCGGCGACCCCGTCCGGGGCAACCACCCGTGGAGCCTCGACGAGGACGCCGCCAGGCCGATCCTCCGCCGGGCCCTCGAAGCCGGGGTGAACTTCTTCGA
This sequence comes from Acidimicrobiales bacterium, assembly GCA_050743905.1. Taxonomy (GTDB): domain Bacteria; phylum Actinomycetota; class Acidimicrobiia; order Acidimicrobiales; family RAAP-2; genus JBOGGH01. Next base: position 825 of record JBOGGH010000647.1, on the reverse strand, counting down.
CACGGCGAACGTGTACTCGGACGGCTCCAGCGAGGAGATCGTGGGGCGCGTGCTGGCCGAGCACGCGCGGCGCGACGAGATCGTGGTGGCCACCAAGGTATGGGGCCCGATGCACCGGGGCCCCAACGGGTCCGGGCTCTCGCGCAAGGCGATCCTCCAGGAGATCGACCACAGCCTGCGGCGGCTCGGCACGGACTACGTGGACCTGTACCAGATCCACCGGTTCGACCCCCGGACCCCGGTGGAGGAGACCCTGGAGGCGCTGCACGACGTGGTCAGGGCCGGCAAGGCCCGGTACGTGGGGGCCTCGTCCATGGCCGCCTGGCAGTTCGCCACGATGCGCCACGTGGCCGAGCGCCACGGGTGGACCCGCTTCGTGACCATGCAGGACCACTACAACCTCCTCTACCGCGAGGAGGAGCGGGAGATGCTCCCGCTGTGCGCGGCCGAGGGCGTGGGCGTGATCCCCTGGAGCCCACTGGCCCGTGGCCGGCTGACCCGGGACTGGGACGAGGTCACCGAGCGCAGCCGGACCGATGAGTTCGGCAAGCGCCTGTACCACGAGAACGACCGGGCGATCGTGGACGTCGTGGCCGGCATCGCCGAGTCCCGCGGGGCCAGCCGCGCCCAGGTCGCCCTGGCGTGGCTGCTGGCCAAGCCGGTGGTGTCGGCGCCGATCGTGGGGGTCACGCGCGTGGAGCAGCTCGACCAGGCCGTGGGCGCCCTGGACCTGGCGTTGAGCCCCGAGGAGGTCGAGAAGCTCGAGGCGCCCTACGAGCCCCACCCGGTCGCCGGGTACTGACGGCGGGGCGGCCGGCGGCGCGC
>JBOGGH010000646.1:0-2014 GCA_050743905.1 Acidimicrobiales bacterium | reverse complement strand
CTCCGGCGCCGGCACACCCGCCCGCGCCGCGGCGCCGGCCATGGCCTCGCGGACCGCCGTCACCAGTGACCCGAACGGGACGGTGGCCGCCGGCGCATCCCCTCTGAGCAGGTACGATCCCGGCGGCACCGAGCCCGCCGCCTCCCGGACGGCGGCCCGGAACCGGCGCCGGATCCGGTTGCGCACCACCGCGTTCCCGCAGGCCTTCCCCACGGCAAACCCCACCCGGCAACCGTCCGCCGTGACCGCTGCGTCCGCTGCTTCCGGTTCCCCCCCGGCACCCGGCACGACCTGGGAGAACACCGCGCCGGCCCGGGCGGAGGCCGGCGCCGGCGGCACGTAGGCCACGGCCACCGGCCCGCGGGCCGCACGGCCCGCCGGTCGGCGCAGCGTCCGGAAGGTAGTCCGGTCACGGATGGGAGTCACGGCCTGCGCCTGGCGGCGGGTCAACGGATCGCCGGGCCCGCTCAGACGGTGAGCCGGTGGCGCCCCTTGAGCCTTCTCGCCCGCAGGATCGCCCGGCCGGCGCGCGTCGACATGCGCCGACGGAAGCCGTGCGTCTTGGCTCGCTTGCGCGTATTCGGCTGGTAGGTTCGCTTCACGTAGGTCAGCCTTTCACCGCTGTGACCTGCTCCGGCTGCGGCGGCTCCACCACCCCGGGCCCACCCGGGGGAACGTCGCCCGCCACGGGCGAGATGCCGGCCCGGCACCGGAGGGGCCGCCGGCTGCGACCGCGACGGTCCATGCTAGGCGAGATCCGGCCTGCCGCACTAGTCGACTCCCGCCGCCCCGCGCGCCCGCCGGAGGCAGCGGGCGAATTGCGCCCGGCCACTAGTCGGACGCCCTGGCAGGGGTGTACGTTCGACCGACCACGGGCGTCCGTGTGTTCCACACCTGTGGACCACCTTGTGGACAAGCCGTCGCCGAGGTACGCGGAGGAGCAGGTGGACGGAACCAGCGAGCTGTGGACGCGATGCACAGCGTCGTTGCGTGAGCAGGTGTCGGACACCACGTGGCAGATGTGGCTGGCGGGGATCCGGCCCGTCTCCTTCGCGGACGGGACCGCCGTCCTGGGCGTGCCCAACCCCGTGGTCCGCGAGCGCGTGGAGAGCCGGTTCCTGCCCCTGATCCAGGAGACCATGAGCGCCATGACCGGTACGCCGGTCCACGTCAGGCTCGCGGTGGTGGACAGGGACGACGCGGAGGCGGCCGGCCCGGAGGCGGAGGCGGCCGACCACGCCGGCGGTGGGAGCCCGACACCACGCGGGGACAGGGCGGCGGCGCCTTCCCAGGCCGGCGCCGACCAGCGCCGCTCCGGGCAGCGTCGCGGGCGGGAGCCGGCCACCGTCGCCCTCGACCCCCGGTTCACGTTCGACACCTTCGTGGCCGCCTCGTCCAACCGCCTGGCCCACGCCGCCGCCCGCGCCGTGGCGGAGACGCCCGGACGCTCCTACAACCCGCTCTTCATCTATGGCGAGTCGGGGCTGGGCAAGACCCACCTGCTCCACGCCATCGGGAACTACGTCCAGGAGAACTTCCCGGCCCGCACCATCCTCTACGTCACGACCGAGACCTTCATGAACGACTTCGTCGACTCGCTCCGCATGTCGACCACGATCGCCTTCAAGCGCCGCTACCGCGTCTGCGACGTGCTCCTCATCGACGACGTCCAGTTCATGGAGAACAAGGAGGGTCTGCAGGAGGAGTTCTTCCACACCTACAACGACCTCCACGGCGCCGGGAAGCAGATCGTCCTCACCTCGGACCGCCCCCCGAAGTCCATCGAGACCCTCGAAGACCGCCTGCGCAGCCGGTTCCTGAGCGGCCTCATCACCGAGGTGGACCCCCCGGACATCGAGACGCGCCTTGCCATCCTGCGCTCCAAGGCCGAAGCCGACCACGACGACATCCCCGACGACGTCCTGGAGTTCATAGCCACCCACGTCACCGACAACATCCGGGAGCTCGAGGGGGCCCTGATCCGGGTGACGGCGTTCGCCAGCCTGAACCAGGA
>JBOGGH010000645.1:0-2014 GCA_050743905.1 Acidimicrobiales bacterium | reverse complement strand
GCCCATCCCTTGCTGACCTTGTACGGCACGATGGTGGCGCTCACGTGCGGCACCTGGCTCACGACGGCGGCGATCTTGTCCGCCGTCCGGTCGTGGAGCAGGCGCTGCCACCCCGAGGCGAAGGTCCGCCGGGGCAGGAGCACGGTGCACTCGGTGTCCCCGTCCACCACGGCGTCGGCCACCAGCTCCACCGCCGCCCGGCCCAGCCGCCGGTCGGGGCACTCGATGATGTCGAGCGGCAGGCGGGCCAGGCCGAGCCGCCGCCACTCGACCTCGAGGTCGTGCGAGGCCTGGCTGTCGATGTCGAAGTGCACGGCCCGGAGGTCGTCCGGCGTCAGCGTGCGGGCGTACTGGATGGCCCGGGCCGCCGCCATGTCCAGCCGGTCCACCAGCACCACCACCACGTGCCGGCGGAGGATGGGCCCGGCCGAGGCACGGGCCGCGCCCACCTCCAGCAGCTCGGCCTCGCCCACGTACTCGCGGTGGAGGCGCAACAGCGCCAGCACCCCGAGGGGCAGGATGATCACGATGGCCCACGCGCCCTCGGTGAACTTGGTGACCACGATCACCAGGTCCACCAGGAACGAGAGGACGCCCGCCGCCCCGTTCACCGCGACGCCCCTGCGCCAGTGCGGCTCCCGGCGGCGCAGGTGCAGGCGGACCATGCCGGCGCCGGCCATCGTGAAGCCGGTGAAGACGCCGATGGCGTACAGGGGGATGAGGTTGTCCACCTGGGCCCGGGTGACGAGGAGGAGCAGGATCGAGACCACGGTCAGGACCCCGATCCCGGTGGAGAACACCAGGCGGTGGCCGCGCCGGGTGAGCTGGCGGGGCAGGTAGGCGTCCTCCGCCGCGAAGCTGGCCAGGTACGGGAACCCGGTGAAGCTGGTGTTGGCCGCCAGCACCAGGATGAACATGGTGCTGGCCTGTAGCAGCACGAAGAGCACCCGGCCGAGCGGCGCCGTGCCGTAGACGTACTTGGCGATCTGGGAGACGACCGTCGGCGTGCCCCCCAGGTACGGCACCGGGTGGGTGACGGCGGCCAGCGAGCTCACCCCGAGCACCAGCGACCCCAGGATCACGGCCATCCAGACCATGGTGATGCGGGCGTTCCGCGACTCGGGGCGGCGGAAGACGCTCACGCCGTTGGAGATGGCCTCGGTCCCGGTCAGGGCGGACCCGCCCGAGGCGAACGACCGCAGCAGCACGAAGAGGGACGCGCCGTAGAGGAGGCCGCTGCCCGGCACGCCCACGGGGACCGCCCCGGCGTGGTGGACGGAGTGCGCGTGCAGCGTGCCGGCCAGCGAGCGCGCCGTGCCCACCGCCAGCAGCAGCACCATGTTGGCGATGAAGAAGTAGGTGGGCACGGCGAACGCCTTGCCCGCCTCGCGGACCCCCCGCAGGTTGCCGAAGGAGATCAGGAGCACCAGCACCACGGCCAGCAGGGTGGTGTACGGCTTCAGCGCGGGGAAGACGGAGGTGAGCGCGGCCACCCCCGCGGCCACCGAGACCGCCACCGTGAGCGTGTAGTCGATGAGCAGCGAGACCGCGGCGACCTGGGCCACCTTGACGCCGAAGTTCTCCCGGGCCACCACGTAGGCGCCCCCGGCCTTCGTATAGACCTTCACGACCTCCAGGTAGGAGAGGGTCACGAAGGCCAGCACCACCACCACGGCGACGCTGACCGGCACCAGCAGCGAGAAGGCGGCCACCCCCACCACCTGGATGAGGGGGATGAGCGCCTGCTCGGTGGCGTAGGCCGAGGACGAGATGACGTCCGAGGACAGCACGGCCAGGGCGGTGGGCCGCCCGAGGCGCTCGGTGGCCAGGCGCTCGGTGGTGAGCGGGGGGCCGAGCAGCCGGTTCTTCATCCGGTACCGGAGGCTCTCGGGGTAGGCCGAGCCGGCGTCGGAGGAGAGGGCCTCCGGCGGCTTGGGCGCCGGCGGGGCCACCGGCCTCGGGCGGCTGCCGGCGGGGTGCACGGCGGGCCCTACCGCGCCGTGGACGGCGTGCC
>JBOGGH010000644.1:0-2021 GCA_050743905.1 Acidimicrobiales bacterium | reverse complement strand
GGCCCCACCGCCGGCCGCCCGCTGGTGCGGCACCGCCGCCCGGAAGCCGAGGTACACGCCGGTGAGGTTGACCCGCACCAGCCGGTCCCACTCCTCGGGGGCCCACTCGTGGAGCGGCGTCATGCTCCCAGCACCGGCGTTGTTGAAGAGCACCGTCACGCCACCGAGCGCCTCGGCCGCCGCGTCCACGGCCGCCCGGAACCCCTCGGCGTCGGTCACGTCGGCCCGGTGGGCCGAGCCGCCGATCTCGCCGGCCACCGCCGCCGCGGCGTCGCCGTCCACGTCGAGCACGGCCACCCGGGCCCCCTCGGCGGCCATCATGCGGCAGGTGGCCCGCCCGATGCCCGAGCCACCACCGGTGACCACCGCCCGCTGTCCGTCCAAGAGCCCCATGGCCGCTCAGCCTTCCACCCCGCCCGCCGGCGCTCAGCCGGCCAGCACGTCGACGGCCAGCCCGCGGGCGGCCAGGTCCAGCAGCTCGTTGTCCTCGGCGTAGCGCAGCCCCTGGACGTTGAAGAGGCGCACCTCCGGGGTCCGGGTGGGGAACGGCCCCCAGTGCCAGGTGGACCGGAAGAGCACCAGCGACTCCAACGGCTCCAGGAGGAACGCCTCCACCCGGTCGAGGTCCCCGGCCGTCTCGATCCCGGTGCCCGGCGCCGCCACGGCGAGCACGCAGGGGTGGTCCAGCGGCATGAGCACCTGGGTGTGGGTGGCGTGGCGGTAGAGCTTCTCGCAGCGCAGGCCGCCGGGCACCACCGGAACCTCGTCCAGGGTGTGCCCGATCACGTTGACGTGGGGGTCGGCCCACTCGTAGTGGAGGCGGTGCGCGCCGTCCCGCGGGTCGGTGTCGGCCACCGGCAGCCACCCATAGGGCCGCCAGGCCTCCTCGGTGAGCGGCCGCGGCTCCACCCGGGCCACCTGCTCCTGTGCCTGCGCCACGTCGCCTCCCTCCCGGCCCGACCACTGGCCTAACCTGACGTCCGCATCAGTCTAGGAGCACCCGTCGAACGGACCGGAGGGAAGGGCCATGGACGTACGGAGCATCGAGGACGCGCCGCCCATCGTGGAGCACAACGGGACGGTGCCGGTGTGGTGGATGGTCAAGTCCCGCGAGATGAAGGACCTCACCGACGGCGGGTTCCTGGAGCTCGTGAACGAGTTCGAGGTGGCCGGGGGCGGCGCCGTGGACCCCCACTCCCACCCCACCCACGAGTTCTACTACGTGCTGAACGGCCGGGGGGTCATGACCATCGAGGGCGAGGACCGGGAGATCGCCCAGGGCGACCTCGTCTACATCCCGCCGGACGCCGTGCACACGCTGCGCCCGGTGAGCGACCACGCCCCGATCCACTGCTTCTGCTTCGCCATCGGGGTGAAGGGCTCCGGGCCCGTGGACTACACCACCCACTGAGATGGGGCGCGTGCTCGTCACCCGCCACCTCCCCGAGGGCGGGCTGGACCCGCTGGTGGCCGGCGGGCACGAGACGGTGGTCCGCGAGGCCGACGAGGCGTACACCACGGCCGAGCTGGCGGCGATGGCGCCGGGGTTCGACGGCATCGTCTGCCACCTGACCGACCGCGTGGACGCCTCGGTGCTGGAGGCCGGGGCGGCCGGACGCCTGCGGGTGGTGGGCAACGCCGCGGTGGGCTACGACAACGTCGACGTGGCGGCGGCGGCGCGGTTGGGCGTGGCCGTCTGCAACACGCCGGGCGTGCTCGACCAGAGCACGGCGGACCTGGCCTTCCTGCTGGTGCTGGCGGCCACCCGGCTCGCCTCGGAGGCCGAGCGTGACCTGCGGGCCGGGCGGTGGCAGGGGTGGGGGTTCATGGACCACCTGGCCCGCGACGTCCACGGCGGGGTGCTGGGCCTGGTGGGCTACGGCCGCATCGCCCGCCAGGTGGCGCGACGCGCCGAGGGCTTCGGCATGGAGGTGCTCCACTGCACCCGCACCCCCACCGGGTTCCCGGGCTACACGGCGTCGCTGGACGAGCTGCTGGCCACCGCCGACGTGGTGAGCCTG
>JBOGGH010000643.1:0-2027 GCA_050743905.1 Acidimicrobiales bacterium | reverse complement strand
GCCCACGCACTTCTGCGCGATCAATCCGGTGTCGATCCTGAGCGAGTCGGTCTCCATTGCGTGAGCCAGGGCGGGTGGGTGTCCTATCTGGCGGCGAGCATGGCGCCAGCTACGGTGCGCCAGGTGGTCGCCATTTCGGGACCCGGCGTGTCGGCTGCGAAACAGGAACGCCACAGGTTGGCTGTCCTGGTTGATGACGACGAAGAGGCTCTCGCCTGGGTGGACGAGAGAACCGAGCGCCTCATCGCTGGTGATGACCCGGAGTCGATCCTCGCCGACCAACTCGCACATTCGGATCGCCCCTGGTACCGCGTGGTGTGCGACGTCTACGTGGCCGAGTGGCTGCCCTTTTTCGCCCGCAATGCTGCCTTCGACCCTGCAACGGTCCTGCCGGACGTGCGCTGCCCTGTCTTTGCGGCATTCGGCGGAGCCGATGCGACGGTTCCTGTGCCACAGAGCATCTCCCGCCTGATCGAACTCCTCCCACCAAACCCACGCCACGCCTTCGCGGTGTTTCCCAACGCCGGCCACAGCCTTTGCGTCGGTCAGCGTGACTCGGCGATCCCTTTGGCTGAACAGCTCGCGCCCGGCTTCCTACCCATGCTCAGCGAATGGTTCGCTACCTGCTGAACGATCCGCACATAACGACAGTCGCCCGGGGGTCGGGATGACCTCGGTAGTCGCGCCAGAGTCGGCGGTCTGCGTGTGGAGTCTGCGCACCAAAGCGCGCCGCAGAACGCGCGCCCCCTATCGTTGCGCGCTCGTCGCTGCCCCGGGTGCTGTGCAACGCCGGGAGTGGGTCGTTCGCACCCCGGCATCGGTACAGCGGGTGCCGGGCTTGTGGCCGATGTCTCGAATCGGGCACTGTGTTGATCTCATGGCCGACGCCGCCTTCGTACTGCCCCGACTTGCCTCGGTGTACGACCCGCTTGTTTCGGACAGAGGCGACCTCGATGTGTACGCCGCCATTGTCGAAGAACTCGGAGCGAACGACGTCATCGACCTCGGGTGCGGGACGGGTACCTTCGCATGCTTCCTTGCTCGGCGAGGCAAGAAGGTCATTTGTGGGGGTCGGTGGTCAGACTTCGATGATGCGGACGCGGGAGTCGAGATGGCGGAGATCGATCGGGTCGCTCGTGATCACGGCCTGGTCGTGTCGGCGGGCGTGGAGGACCACGCTGGCGTCGATGGGGTCGTGAGTGTCTCGCTGTCCGCACAGGATGCCGGCGGCCTTGGCGGTAGGTTCGTCAAGGGCCGCGACAGTGACGTTCGTCAGAGAAAGCGTCCGGGCCAAGCGGGCTTGGCGTGAACCTGACCGCCACACCCGAGCGAGTGCGCCGGCAGGGATGTCTATGGGAAGGTCAGCAGAGTGGGCTTCGTCGAGGAGCGCCTGCATGCGCCGGTCGGCCCGCTCGACTGCGATCAGTGCTCCGGCGTCGAGCGTGACACCCGGCATCAAATGAGTCCCAGTGCCTCGCGCGCCCAGAGGCGGTCCTGCTCTGAGGGTCCGCCGGTCTCTTCGGCCATGTCGGCGAGAAGAGCAGCCAAGTCTTCGTAATCCTGGCGTTCGGCAAGGGTGGCGGCGATGTAACCGGAGAGCGAGCTGGCTCGTCCGTCACTCACCGCTCGGCGCGCTGATTCGAGTACTTGATCCGGGAGGCTGATGGCGATCTTCGAGGTCATACCAGGCCCATACCAGCGTTGCCGTCCCCCGGGCCTGGTGACCGGAGGTGTGAGAATGCCCTCACGTGATCATGCTCCGCGGCGGCCTTGAGGCTCGGCCGGACACCCGCGACAGCACATGTAAGGGGACATCGGTCCGGAGGTACCAGCCGGACACGGGCTACTGGATGTGGACCCCGCTGATGGCCCGGGCGATGATGAGGCGCTGTATCTCCGAAGTCCCCTCGAAGATCGTGTAGACCTTCGAGTCCCGGTGCCAACGTTCGACGGGGTAGTCGCGCACGTAGCCGTAGCCTCCGAGGATCTGGATCGCCTGCTCGGTGACCCAGACCGCCGTCTCCCCG
>JBOGGH010000642.1:0-2032 GCA_050743905.1 Acidimicrobiales bacterium | reverse complement strand
GGCCAGGGGCGCGGGCAGGTCCACCGTGCCGGCGGCCGTCCGGAGCCGCGGCGGGGAGCCGTGGTCGAGCTGGCCGGGCATGAGGTTCATCCCGGGGCTGCCGAGGAAGCCGGCCACGAACACGTTGCCCGGCCGGTCGTAGAGCTCCTGGGGCGGGGCCACCTGCTGGAGCACGCCGGCGTCGATGACGGCGATGCGGTCGCCCATGGTCATGGCCTCGACCTGGTCGTGGGTGACGTAGAGGGTGGTGGTGCCCAGCCGCTCCTGGAGGGCCACGATGTCGGCGCGGGTCTGCACCCGCAGCGCGGCGTCGAGGTTGGAGAGCGGCTCGTCCATGAGGAAGGCCTCCGGCTGGCGGACGATCGCCCGCGCCAGGGCCACCCGCTGGCGCTGGCCGCCCGAGAGCTGGCCCGGCTTGCGCCCGAGGTAGGGCTCGAGCCCCAGGGTGCGGGCGACCTCGCGGACCCGCCGGTCACGCTCGTCGTGGGGCGTGCGGCGCTGGCGGAGGGGGAACTCGATGTTGCGGGCCACCGTGAGGTGCGGGTAGAGCGCGTAGGTCTGGAACACCATGGCGATGTCGCGCTCGCGGGGCTCCACGTCGTCCACCACCGAGTCGCCGATGCTGATCGAACCGCCGTCCAGCTCTTCCAGCCCGGCCACCAGCCGCAGCGCCGTGGTCTTGCCGCACCCGGACGGCCCCAGCAGGACCAGCAGCTCGCCGTCGTCCACGGTGAGGTCGAGGGCGTCGAGCGCCAGTATGTCCCCGTAGCGCTTGGTCACGCCCTGGAGGACCACCCGTCCCATCCGGCGCCGTCAGCCCCCCGACCGGCGCGGCCCCGGGCACGCGGCGGGCCCGCCGGGCCGCGGCGTCCGGTCCCCTGAGGTGGCCACCTCGTCACGGTAGCCTGCCGCCGAGGAGGTGCCATGGGACGCATCGTGGTGGGAGTGGACGGCTCGGAGCCGTCCCGGGCGGCGCTCGAGTGGGCGCTGGCCGAGGCGGCGCTGCGGGGTGCGGCGCTGGAGGTGGTGTGCGCCTACCGGCTGCCGTCCGGCTGGCTCGGGATGGGCGAGGCCATGGGGGCCACGATGCCGGTGAGCATCACCGAGAGCGACGTCGAGACCTACGCCAGGGACACCCTCGACCGGATGCTCGCCGCGGTGGACGGCGGCACGCCGGTGGAGGTGGTGCGACGCGCCGTGCCGGGCCACGCCGCCCAGGCGCTGGTCGAGGCGGCGGACGGCGCCGACCTGCTGGTGGTGGGCAGCCGGGGCCACGGCGACGTGGGCAGCCTGCTCCTCGGGTCCACGGGCATGCACTGCGTGCACCACGCCGGTTGCCCGGTGGTGGTGGTGCGCTGAGCGTGCCCGGCGGCCCGGGAGCCGGTGACACCGGCTCCGGTGGCGCGGGACGCTGGCCGCCGCCGCCGGGCGGCACCTGGGTGCTCGACCTCGACGGCGTGGTCTGGCTCACCGACCGGGCGGTGCCCGGCTCGGCCGGCGCGGTGGCGGCGCTGCGGCGGGCGGGGGTGCGGGTCCTCTTCGCCACCAACAACTCGTCGCCCACGCTGGCCGAGCTGGTGGAGCGGCTCGGGAGGCTGGGCGTGGAGGCCGGCCCGGAGGACCTGGTGACCTCGGCCCAGTCGGCGGCCGGGATGCTGGCCCCCGGGTCGCGGGCGCTGGTGGTGGCCGACGACGGCGTGGTGGAGGCCCTCGGGGGGCGGGGGGTGGAGGTGGTGGCGAGCGGACCGGCGGACGCCGTGGTGGTGGGCTGGACCCGCCGGTTCGACTTCGACAGGCTGGCGGCGGCGGCGAGCGCGGTGCGCGGCGGGGCCCGGCTGGTGGGGACCAACGAGGATCCCACCTTCCCCACGCCGGGCGGGCTGCTGCCGGGGGGCGGGTCGCTGCTGGCCGCGGTGGCCACGGCCTCCGGGGCCGCGCCGGACGTGGCCGGCAAGCCGCACGCGCCGCTGGCCGAGCTGATCGGCCGGCGCGCCGGGAACGTCGGTGTTTATTTGTGAGAGCGGCCCCCAAG
>JBOGGH010000641.1:0-2036 GCA_050743905.1 Acidimicrobiales bacterium | reverse complement strand
GGCCGGCCACGGTCCGCTCGAGCGCCGCCGCGTCCACCCGCCGGTCGCCGTCGACCACGGCGGGCCCGCCGCGCACCGGCACCGCGCTCAGCACGGCGTCGAGGGAGGGCACCTGCCAGGCCCCGCCCGCCGCCCGGTAGCGGGCCGCGCCGGGGGCGCGGTAGGTGGCACGGAGCTTCATCGGAAGGGCGATGTTAGTCTCCGGTCCGCTCGGGGCCGGCCCCCGGCACGACCGGCCACACCGGAGGAGCGCTGGTGCCGACAGCGGAGGACGACGGCCCTACCGGGATCGCCCGGCGGCGCCTCGGCGGCCCGTTCCTGGGAGTGATGACGCCGGTGGTGACGCTGCTGCCCGGGGTCCACGCGCGGTGGGAGGAGGGCGGCACCATCGAGGACGTGGCCGCGGTGGCCCGTGCCGCCGACCGCCTCGGCTACGACCACCTGACCTGCAGCGAGCACGTGGTGGTGCCGGAGGACGTGGCCGGGGCCCGCGGCTCGCGCTACTGGGACCCGCTCGCCACCTTCGGCTACCTGGCGGCGTGCACCGAGCGGATCCGCCTGGCCACCAACGTGCTCGTCCTCGGCTACCACCACCCGCTGGAGATCGCCAAGCGCTACGGCACCCTGGACCAAGTGAGCTCGGGCCGGCTGGTCCTGGGGCTCGGCGTGGGCTCGCTGGAGGAGGAGTTCGACCTCCTGGGGGCGCCGTTCGCCGACCGCGGGGCGCGCGCCGACGACGCCCTGGCCGCCCTGCGGGCCTCCCTCTCCCGCCCGGTCCCCTCCTACGAGGGCACGTACTACCGCTACTCGGGGATGGTGGTGGACCCGTGCGCCCGCCAGGAGCGGGTGCCGCTGTGGGTGGGGGGCCGGACGGCGCGCTCGCTGCGGCGCGCCGTGGCACTGGGAGACGGCTGGGTGCCGTTCGGGCTGCGCGTGGCCGACCTGGCCGCCATGGTCGCCGCCGCCCGCGTGACGCCCGCCTGGGCGGCGCGGACCGAGCCGCTGGAGGTGGTCCTGCAGAACGGGCGGCCGGTGGACCCCGGCGGGGATCCCGGCACCGCGGCCCGCGTCCTGGGGCGGCTGGTGGCCGCCGGCGCCACCGGGCTGCAGGTGCGCCTGGTGCACCACTCCCGCGACCACTTCGTGGAGCAACTGGAGGCCCTGGCCGAGCTGGCCGGCGCCGGGTTCCCCGCCCCCGACTGACGGCCGCCGCCGCGGCCCGCCTAGAAGACGCCGGCGCCGGTGGCCACGCGCTCGCGGAGCATGGCCCCCAGCCGCTGGCGGTGGAAGGACGCGCTGCCAAAGCTGCCCCACTCGAACTGGGACCGCTTCATGAACAGGTGCAGGTCGTGCTCCCAGGTGAAGCCGATCCCGCCGTGCACCTGGAGGCCGGAGCCCATCACCCGCCGGGCGGCGTCCGAGCACCACACCTTGGCGGTGGAGGCGGCCACCGAGGCGTCCGGCTCGCCGGCCGTCAGCGACCACGCCGCGTACCACGTGCTCGACCGCATGCCCTCCACGTCCACCACCATGTCGGCGCACCGGTGCTTGACCGCCTGGAAGCTGCCGATGGGCTGGCCGAACTGCACCCGGTCCTTGGCGTACTGGGAGGCCATGGCCAGCACCCGGTCGGCGCCGCCGAGCATGAGGGCGGAGGTCCCCAGCGCGCCGAGGTCCAGCAGTGCCCGGCCGAGCCCGGCGCCGCCCAGCCGCTCGGCCGGGGTGTCCCGCAGGTCCAGCCAGGAGAGCGTCCTCGTCCCGTCCATGGCCGGCTCCGCCGGCGGCCGGCCGGCCGCCTCCAGGTCCACCATGAAGACGGCGTCGCCCGCCACCACGAGGGCCACGTGGGCCACCGCGGCGGCCTCCACCGGCCCGGTCCTGCCGGCCAGCGTCCAGCCACCGCCGCCCTCGGTGGCCGTCACGGCGTCCGGGCGGGCGCTCCAGGCCACGCAGCCGAGGCGCTCGCCGGACACCAGGCCGGCCAGCACCTCGCCCGGCGGGTCGTCGGCGGCGGCCAGGAGCGCGGCGGCCAGGAG
>JBOGGH010000640.1:0-2051 GCA_050743905.1 Acidimicrobiales bacterium | reverse complement strand
CGGCCGTCCTGGCGCTGGGGGGGATCCTCGAAGGCGCGGGCGCCGTGGTGCTCTCCCTCGCCAACCTGGCGACGTCGCACCACCTGGTGACCGCCGGCGGCTGGGTGGACGTGGCCGGCCTCGCCGTGGCGCTGGCCGCCGTGGCCATGGTGGGGTGGGGGATGGTGGTGGCGCGGCGCCGGGCGCTCGCCCTGGAGCTGGGGGGCGCCGCCGCAGCGACCTTCCTCCTGGTGCTCGGGGCGCTCGTGACAGTGGCCACCAGCGGGTCCACAGCGGGGGACGTCCTGACGGCGCTGGGGTTTGGCGCGTGGGCGGCACTGCTCGTGGTGGTCGCCGCGCGCACCTCGATCGCCGAGCGGAGCCCCCTCGCCCCGCCGCCCGGCGCGGCGACGGCCTGGCTCGTGGCCGCGGGGGGCCTGGTGCTCCTGGCCGTGGGCAGCGGCCTCCCGGCGCCGGGCCGCTCGGACAGCACCACGGGGGTGGTGGCGGCGTGCCTCGGCGCCGTGGGCCTGGCCGTGCTCGTGGGCGTGCTCGTGGCCTCCCGCGCCCGCCACCTCCTCGCCTCCCGCACCGTGGCCACCACCGTGGCCGGCCTGTCGGCGCTCGCCGCGCACGAGGTGGCGCTCGCCGTCTACGCCGCGGTCTCGTTCACGCCCACCTCCACCCTCGGGGACGTGCGGTCCACCGTGGCCACCGCCGCCTTCGTGGGAGCGCTGGCGTGGGTGGTGCTCGGCCTGGCCGCGTGGCAGCGGATCCCCGAGGTCCCGGCATGGCCGCTCGCCGTGCCCCCGCTCCCGGCGGCCCCGCCGCCACACCCCGCGGCCCCGCCGTTCCCCGGGGCCCAGCCGCCCACCCGTTGCCCGGCCTGCGGCGCGCCCGCCGGACCCCGGGCGGGCTACTGCTGGCAGTGCGGTACGGCGCTCGGCGTGCCCCCCACCGGCTGACCCCGGTACCCGGCACGCCGCCGGGATCCCGGCTCAGGCCTGCGAGCGGCGCCGGACCACCGAGCCCACGGTCACCGCCACCAGGAGCACCACCGCGATCGTGTAGGCCACCAGCACCACCAGCACGAACACCACCGCGTAGGGGACCCCGCGCAGCGGGAACGTGGGCGTCCCCCGGTTGAGGTTGCACACGAAGACGAGCGCGGCCCCACCCCCCGCCCGCCGGCCCCCGCTACCCGCCCTCGTAGGGGAAGCCGAGGTCCGGCGCCGTGAGCAGCGCCCGGAACGGGAGGCCCCCGGCCGCAGCCATCGCCGACACCGTGCCACCGCGATCGACCACCGCCACCAGCAGCACCGGCTCGGCGCCGGCCTCCCGCACGGCGTGGGCCGCCTCCAGCAACGAGGTCCCGCGGGTGACGGTGTCCTCGGTCACCACCACCCGGTCGCCCGGGTCCAGCGCCCCGGCGATGCGACCCCCGCCGCCGTGGTCCTTGGCCTCCTTGCGCACGCTGAAGGCCTTCAACATCCGCCCGCGGGTGGCGGCCACCCCGGCCGTCACGAAGGCCACCGGGTCCGCACCCATGGTCAGGCCGCCGATGGCCGTGGCCTCCGGCGGCACCACCGAGAGCACGGCGTCGGCCACCAGGAGCATCGCCTCCGGCCGGCAGACGGTCTGCTTCGAGTCGATGAACCAGGTGCTGCGCCGGCCGGACTTGAGCACGAAGTCGCCGCGCCGCACCGAGCGGGCGAGCAGGTGGTCGCGCAGCGCGGGGTAGGCCACGCCGGGAGGCGCACCGCTCACCGGACCGTGACCCCGCCGTCGCCGGCCCGCACCTCGCCCACCACGGGTGCGGCGCGCCCGTGCGCGGCGACGGCGCCCGTCACCGCGTCCACGGCCGCCGCGGCCACCACGAGGACCATCCCGAGCCCGAGGTTGAACACGCGGTCCATCTCCTCGGGGGCCACCTCTCCGAGCCGCTCGATCTCGCCGAAGATCCTCGGGACCTCCCACGCCCGTCGATCGAGCACGGCCCCGCACCCGGGCGGCAGCACCCGGGCCAGGTTGCCGGCGATGCCGCCGCCGGTCACGTGGGCGCACGCGTGCAC
>JBOGGH010000639.1:0-2061 GCA_050743905.1 Acidimicrobiales bacterium | reverse complement strand
GGAGCGGGACGAGCGCGGGGCGAGAGCCTGGACCGGGCGGGCCGCGGGCAGCCGCGGGCTCGGCGGCGGGCGCCGCCGGGACTGACCGGCCCGCCGCCCGGCCGCCCGCCGCCCTCCCGTGGACGATCGCCGCGCCCGGCTGGTCTACCTGACGTACCGCACGCTCGGCGCCGCCCTGCAGCGCCTGCCGGAGCCCGCCGCCCTCGCCGCCGCCGCCGTGGTGGGGGAGGCGCTGTACCGCACCCGCCCGCAGATCCGGGCCGTTCGGGCCCGCAACATGGCGAGGGTGCTGGCCTGCACGTCGCCCGCCGTCCCCCCGGACCCGGCGGTGGTGGACCGCTGGGTCCGCCGGGCCTTCCGGGCGTACGCCCGGTACTGGCTGGAGGGGGCCCGGCTGCCGGCCACCGGCCGGGACGAGGTCTGCCGCCGGATGTACGTGGAGCGCGGCTACGAGCACCTCGAGCGGGGGATGGCGGAGGGCCGCGGCGTGGTGATGGTGCTGCCCCACGTGGGGAGCTGGGAGTGGGGCGGCGCCTTCCTGGCCGCCCGGGGCTACCCGATGACCACCGTGGCCGAGCGCATCGAGCCCCCCGAGCTCTTCGACTGGTTCATCCGCCAGCGCGGCGCGCTCGGCCTGACCGTGGTGGCACTGGGCGGCGACTCAGGCGGCACGGTGCTCAAGGTGCTGCGCTCGGGCGGGCTGGTGGGCCTGCTCGCCGACCGCGACATCGAGGGCCACGGGGTGGGGGTGCGGTTCTTCGGCGGGGCCACCACGCTCCCGGCGGGGCCGGCCACGCTGGCCCTGCGGACCGGGGCCACGCTCGTCACCGCCGCCGTCTACAGCGGGCCCGGCCGCGACCACGTGGGGGTGATCGGGCCGCCGGTGGACACGTCGCGGACCGGGTCGCTGCGGGCCGACGTGGCGCGGGTGACCCAGGAGCTGGCCCGAGCGATGGAGGGGCTCGTCCGGCGGGCGCCCGAGCAGTGGCACCTCTTCCAGCCCAACTGGCCGGACGACCGCACCGCGGCCGGCGACGGCCGGGGCGGCTGACCGGGGCCGCCGTGCGGGTGGCGATGGTGTGCCCGTACAGCCTGGCGCGGCCCGGCGGCGTCCAGGGCCAGGCGGCCGGCCTGGCCCGGAGCCTGCGCCGGCTGGGGCACGAGGTGGCGGTCCTGGCGCCCGGCGGGGACGGGGACGCGCCGGGCGGGGACCGGGACCGGGGCGCTCCGGGCGGGGCCGGGGACGGGTTCGACGGCGCCCACGGGATCGGCCGGGCGGTGGGGCTTCGCTCCAACGGCTCGGTGGCGCCGGTGGCGCTCTCCCCGGCGGCGGCGGCCAGGGTGGCCCGGTTCGCCCGCGACCGGGGCGCCCACGTGGTGCACCTCCACGAGCCGCTGGCCCCGGTGGCCGGTTACGGCTGCCTGCTCTCGCGCCCGGCGCCGCTGGTGGGCACCTACCACCGCGCCGGCGGGAGCGAGTGGTACCGGGCGCTGGGGCCCCTGGCCCGGTGGGCCGGTTCCCGCCTCGACGTGGCCTGCGCGGTCTCGGACGCCGCGGCGGCCACGGCGGGCGCCGCCACCGGCCGGGCCTGCGAGGTGCTCTTCAACGGGGTGGAGCTGGAGCGGTTCGCCGGCGCCGAGCCCTGGCCAACCGAGGGTCCCACGGTGCTGTTCATCGGTCGGCACGAGGCGCGCAAGGGGCTGGCCACCCTCCTGGAGGCCTTCGCCGCCGTCCCCGGCCCGGCGGTGCTGTGGGTGGCCGGCGACGGGCCCGAGACCGCGGCGCTGCGGGGTCGGCACCCGCCCTCGGCACGCCTGCGCTGGCTCGGCGTGCTGGCCGAGGACGAGGTGGCCCGCCGCCTGGCCGGCGCGCACGTCCTGTGCGCGCCGTCGCTCCGGGGCGAGTCCTTCGGCATGGTGCTGCTGGAGGGGATGGCGGCGGGTTGCGCGGTCGTGGCGTCGGACATCCCCGGCTACCGCGCCGCCGCCGCCGGGCACGCGGCGCTGGTCCCCCCGGGGGACGCGGGCGCCCTCGGCGTGGCCCTGGCTGCCGCCTTCGCC
>JBOGGH010000638.1:0-2061 GCA_050743905.1 Acidimicrobiales bacterium | reverse complement strand
GACGAGCCCCTGGAGGTCACCGGCCCCGTCCTGGCGGATCTCTGGGTGTCCACCGACGCCCCCGACACGGACTTCACCGCCGTGTTCCTCGACGTCCACCCGGACGGCAGCACGTGGAACGTGTGCGAAGGCGCGGTCAGGCTCCGGCACGCCCTGGCCGCCCCGCCGGCGCCCGGCGCCGTCCACCACGTCGTCGTCGACCTCGCGGCCACGAGCATCGTCCTCGGGGCCGGGCACCGCCTCGAGGTCCGCGTCTCCTCGAGCAGCTTCCCGGCGTGGGAGCCCAATCCCAACACCGGCCGCCCGCTCGGCGCCGACGCCGACGCCGACCTGCGCCCGGCGCGCCAGCAGGTGTTCCACGACGCCCGCCACCCGAGCCGGGTCGTCCTCCCGGTGGTGCCGCGGTGAGCGCGGCGGCGACCGCACGGCACCGGACGGCGACCCGTGACGCCGGGGGTGCCGCGCCGGCCGGTGCTGCATCCGAGGTTGCGGTTTATGACGCCTCGCCGGTGGTCCGCCGGGCCGCGGTCGCGCCATCGACGCACGATGGTAACGATGTGGCAATAAAATCAGCGATTCCGAGGGAGAAAGTCGGCGCACGGTTCCACTTCGGAGGACGCTATCCCGTCATAGTTGACGCCGAGTGGTCACGCGTGTAAACTGCGCGAGATCACCGGCGGCTGGGGTGGGCGCCATCTCAGCACGATGGAAGGGAGCGCGGATGCGCAGAGCCGCACGGAAGATCGCAGCAGTGCTGGCCCCCGTTGCCACCGTGGCGGCAACGGTGGTCGCCCTACCCGTGGCGGCGGGGGCGTCGGGGAACGCCTCGCAGGCCGGGAGCGCGCACACGGTGGCCTCCTCGTCGTCGGGCAACCCGTGGACATGGCCCGGCACATCGACGAAGGGCTACCTCGCGCCCACAGAGCCCGACGTCAACGGTGACGGCCACGTGAAGATCGGCCTCATCACCGCAGGCACAGTGCACGACCACAGCTACTACCAGAGCGAGGTCACAGCGATCGACAAGTACGCCAAGAAACACCACTGGACAACACCGATCGTGCAGAGCAAGGTGACATCGTCCAACGCGCTCTCGGCGGCACAGAACATGTGCTCGCAGGGGATCGACCTCCTGGTGATCGGCCAGAGCCAGCTCGCGGCGGCCACGCCGGCGGCCAAGTCCCCGAGTTGCAAGGACATCCCGACCTGGATCTTCACCTCGAAGAACGTGCCGCTGACAACAGCGGACAAGCCCTACCTCCTGGTGGCCACCACAACAGGCTCGAACTCCACCTTCGCCACCGGTGTGGCGATGGGCCTCTGGATGAAGTCCCATCACCAGACAACCGCAGGGTTCATCACCGGCCCGGCGCTGTCGTTCACCGAGGCGGCGGCGCAGGGGTTCCTTGCCGGGATGCACTACGTGACAAAGAAGTTCAAGATGGACGCCTCCTACACCGGCACACTCACAGCGTCGGGGCCGGCCATCACCGCGGCCACGGCGATGATCGCCAAGGGCATCAAGATGATCTACCCGTACCTCGGGGCCTCGCTGTTCCCCACGGCCACATACATCGTGAAGCACGGGGGGGCGGCGCCGAGCGACGGCGGCAAGTGGTGCCAGGCCCAGGGCGTGAAGTTCGCCATCAACCAGGCCTACAACCCGGGCTACTACCTGGACCCGGCGCTGACACAGTTCGCCAAGGGCAAGATGCGGGTCGGCATCACCCAGACATTCGTGCTGGGCAAGACCTCGGTCCCCGCGGTGTCCTTCTGCGGCAGCGCCGGTGTCTCGACGAGCGCCAAGAACAAGCTCAAGAGCACCATCAGCAAGCTGGAGAGCGGCAAGATCACATCGACAAAGCTCATCAAGAAGACGCCAGTCCCGAAGTGATCGGCGCAGGGCCTGATCGCTCGTGACCTGGACGCACCATGGGCAACGGCGGCGCTGAGGCGCAGGATCTGGTTGTCGAGAGCGTCGGTACGCTGTCAACCGTGCGCGCAGCGCATGACGGTGCGTCCGCCAACGAGGAGAGGGGCTCCGGCCCGGAGGTGGGCTCC
>JBOGGH010000637.1:0-2066 GCA_050743905.1 Acidimicrobiales bacterium | reverse complement strand
GACCGTGCGGCTCTGGCGGGTGGACGGGCTGGTGCTGCGCCAGGGGACGTGGTTGACCATCCTGCTGTGGCTGGTCTCGATCGCCCTCCACTACGGCGCGCAGGCGTGGATCGGCGCGCTCGGCGGCCCGGGCGGGATCGTGTCGGCCAGCCTCCTGCTGTGGCTGGGCGTCACCTACGGCGTGCAGGCGGCGGTGGTCCACCGGCGGGCCGGGGGGCTGCTGGCGCTCGCCGGCGGGGCCATCGACGCCCGCGCCGACGTGGTGGGCGGCCCCGGCGGTGGCGGGTGGTGGGGCGCGACGTGGGTGCGCGGCGGCGGGTCCGGCAGCCCGGAGCGTTCGACCCGGCACGACGGCCCGGCCGGCGCCATCGAGGCCCACGCCGAACCGGTCCCGCCGGCAGCACGGTCCGAGCGAAGGCCCACGTCCGGACCGCCCGGCAGCGACCTCCCACCCACCGAGCCGTGAGGCCGCGGCGGCCGGGTCGCCAACCTGGTCAAAGCGATCCGGCCGGAGCGTCTGGCACGGAGCCCGAGCCATTCCCTTGGTAGCAATGACGTCCGCACCAAGTAGACTCCGTTGATGGCCGACATCCAGGAGTACCTCGTCTCGTCCTCCGGCCAGATGTCGTTGCCAGCTACTGCCCGGCACCGTTGGCACCTGGACCACGGCGGCCCGGTGGACGTCGTCGATCTGGGGTTCGCGGTGCTGATGCTGCCAAAGGGCCACGCCCACCAGTTGCTCGACGATCTGCTCCCCAGGGAGGTGCACGCCGAGTTCGTGGCCTCGCTTGCCGGTGACCCCGACCTGGCGACCACCTGACGGTGGTCGCGCTGCTCGACGACCACCTCCTCCGAGACCTGCTCGCCCAGAGGGTGAGCACCGCACTCGCTCGGATCCTCGACCAACACGAACCGGCCACCACCAACCTGTACATGTACCGGCTCTCCAAGAGCGTCGTGTCGGCCCGAGATGGCGCCCTTACCGGCTCTTGGCCCATCCAACAACGCCGGGAGCTGGGCCGCAGCCTCCTGTCGCTGCCCCAGCCCGTACAGGTGGTCCCGATGCGTGCGCTCGCGTACCGGATGGCCGAGATCGCTGCCGTGCATCGGGTCTCCAGCCTTGGCGCAGAGGCCGCCGCTGCCGCCGAGCACCTGGGCGCCGCGCTCTATGTATGGGAGGGAGACGACGGCCCGGGCACCAGACGTGCGGTGGCATCGGTCGGTGCACCGTACCGAACCGTCGCACAGTGATCGCACCTTGTGCCCGGCGGTATGCGTGAGGCGCGGCGACCTGGACGTGCGGCGATAGCGCAGCCGCCATCGCCGAGGAGCACGGCATCTCCGCGTACGACGCCGCCCCTCCCGGCCACGGCCCCCGGCGGTCCCGTGTGGCGGGCGCGGCGCTGGCCGGCGCAGAGTGTGACGACCCGTCAGGAACGGGGTGGCTCGCCTTCGAGGGTCGGGCAACACCGGGTATACTCGCTGACATGGCCAAGGTCATGGTGTCGCTCCCCGACGACGTGCTGAGGGCGGTGGACGTCGAGGCCGGCCGTCGCGGGACCACCCGGAGCGGGTTGCTGCGCGAGCTGGCCGAGGACTCCATGCGGCGGGGGAGCGTCCGGCGGGCCGAGCGGATGGCGGCGATCGATGCTGCCGCCGGGGAGCGCGCCGGTCACGGCGGCGGGGTGGCCGACCTGGTCAAGGCCACGCGACCGGACCGGTGAACCTTCGCGTGCTCGATGCCAGTGTCCTGCTGGCCAGCGAGGATCCGGACGACGAGCACCACGAGCACGCCGTGCGGCTCCTCACCGGCCCGGATCCCCTGGCAACCCTCGACCTCGCGTACTACGAGGTGACCAACGTCGCCGTCCGCGTCTGGCGGGACCGGGCGGCGGCCGATCGCCTACGCGAGCGAATCGTTGCCCTCGGCGGCGACGGTGGGCTGATCCGGGCCGACGCCCCGCTCCTGTCGAGCGCAGCCGCCATCGCCGAGAAGCACGGCATCTCCGCGTACGACGCCGCGTACGTCGCCGGAGCGCGTCGCTCGGAGAGCCAGCTCGTGAGCT
>JBOGGH010000636.1:0-2067 GCA_050743905.1 Acidimicrobiales bacterium | reverse complement strand
ACGAGGAGGTGGTGGCCCTCCTCGGGCGCACCCCCGCCCGGCAGCGCCGGCAGGCGGCCGCGGCGGCCGGGGCGGGGGCGGCGGATCCGGAGGTCCGGATCCGCGCCGGCCGGGCGGTGCTCGCCGGGCGGCTCACCGTCCCAGCGGCGGCACCGGGCGTGGTGGTCTTCGTACACGGGAGCGGCAGCAGCCGGCAGAGCCCGCGCAACCGGCACGTGGCCCGCGTGCTCCAGGACGCGGGCCTCGCCACGCTCCTCTTCGACCTCCTCACGCCCGAGGAGGAGCTGGACCGGGCCAACGTGTTCGACGTGCCGCTGCTCGCCGGGCGGCTCGACAGCGTGACGGCGTGGCTGCGCCGGCAGCCGACCACGGCCCACCTCCCCCCTTGCTACTTCGGGGCGAGCACGGGCGCGGCGGCGGCGCTCTGGGCGGCGGCCGGGCCGGGGGCGGCGGTGGCGGCGGTGGTGACGCGAGGGGGCCGACCCGACCTCGCCGGGCCGCGGCTGGCGGCGGTGCGGGCGCCCACGCTCCTGGTGGTGGGCGGCTGGGACGACGCGGTGCTCGAGCTCAACCGCCGGGCCCTGGCCAACCTGCGCTGCCAGGCCCGCCTGTCCGTGGTGCCCGGCGCCACCCACCTCTTCGAGGAGCCGGGCACGCTGGACGTGGCCGCCGGGCTGGCCCGCAACTGGTTCCTGGGCCACCTCGGCACCGCCCCCGCATCCTGACGCGCCGGCGAGCACGGGGGCCGACCGGCACCGGTGCGGCGGGACCTTGGCCCCTGGCCGCGGCGGGGCCGCGGCGCGACCCTTCCTGCACCAGGTGACGCAGCGCCCGCAGCCCACGCAGCCCGAGGTGCCGAACTGGTCCCACCACGTGGACAGCATCCGGGTGCGGCCCCCGGGGGCGCTCGCGGGGCGCCCGAGACGGCAGGGCGAGGCGCCCCGGGGGGTGGGGCGCCTCGCCTCGCCGTCGTGCCGGTGACCGTGCCCACGGCAACCGCACCACCATCTTCCCCGTTGCCGGCTCCGCCCGACAGGGCCGAAGGTCACATCGGGAGGCAGGCGGGGCGTGGCGCACGGCCAGGGCCCCTGCCCGCCCACATCAGGCGACGGCGTCGAACAGCTCCGGCTGCACGGTCAGCGAGCTCAGTTCAGCGGCCAGGGTGCCCGCCGCCCACCCCTCGGCGTCGCTCGCGTGGGACCCCCGATGGTCCATCTCGGGGAAGAGCTCGTGGATCAGCTCGTCGGCCGCCGCAGCCCGCGAGGCCAGCACCGGCAGCAGCGCGCCGCCGTGCGCGGCCTCGCCGGCGGACATGCTGGCCTCCTCGACCTCCCTGAGGCGCTGGCCGATCCGGATCGCGAAGGCCACCAGGAAGGACTGCCGGAACGACCGCGTCCGGCTGCGCCCGGACGGGTCCCTCCTGGCGCCGGCGGCGGTCATCTGCGTGGTGGCCTGGACGAGGAGCGACGTGAAGAGGAGCTCGACGGTGGCCAGGTCGTCCTCGTGCCCGGCGACGGTCGCCAGGCCGATCGACTCCATGATCACCGACCGGCACCGGTTGGCGGACGCCACCACGTGCAGGAGCTGCGCCTTGGCTATCACGTAGGGGTCGTCGACCCAGATCCGCCGCGTCGAGCCGCCCGGCCGCCGCTGTGCACGGTCCGATCCCTCGACGGCGGCGCGGTCGATGCTGTAACGGGCCAGGAGCTCCTGGGCCTTCGCGGTGAGCGCCTCGGCCTCGTCGGGGAACGTGGTGGACTCGGCCTTCGACAGCAGGTGGCGCGCCTTCTCCAACGCCCGGTCCTGCGCGGACGCGTCCCGGCCGCGGGCGGCAGCGGTCGCGTCGCGCCGCCACGCTGGCAGGGGTGGCAGGTGCCGGAGCATGCCCAGCAGCTTGACGCCCGCCTCCACGTGGGCCCGCCACGTGGGCGCGCCGGGATCCAGCGTCCAGGCCGCGCCGCCACGTCCCGCCGCCTCGGCGCCCCATGCCGGCTCGTGGGCCCGGCCCCCACCGCGGAGCCACCCCTCGCGGATCACGGCAGCGGCCGCCTCCGCACCGGCGGCGCC
>JBOGGH010000635.1:0-2068 GCA_050743905.1 Acidimicrobiales bacterium | reverse complement strand
CCGCCGGCCCGTCCCACGCCGCCGCGGCGTCCCGTGCCACCGGCTCGGTCCTCGCCGGGGACGGCTTCTACCTCCGCCAGTTCGACCTGTTCCGCGCCGTCGCCTGCATCTGCGTGGTGGCCCAGCACTCGGTGCTGTGGCCGGTGCCCGGCGGCGCCCCGGTGGGATGGGGGATGGTGATGGTCCTCCACTTCACCCGCAACGCCTTCTTCTTCCTCTCGGCCTTCGTCGCCGCCTACAGCCAGCGCACCCGGCCGCGCCGTGCCGGGGCCCTGTGGTACCGCCGGATCTCGCAGATCCTGGTGCCCTACCTGGTGTGGACGGCCATCTACTTCGCCTACACCGTCGCCAACACATCGCTCACCTTCGGCAACGCGATGAGCACCCTGGGGACCGACCTCTACAAGGGCTACTACCAGCTCTACTTCGTGGTGGTGCTGCTGCAGTTCTACGTCCTGCTGCCCGGGCTCCTGTGGCTGGTGCGCAAGACCCGGGGCCACCACCTGGCGGTGCTCGTGGGCAGCTTCGCCTTCCAGATCGCCATGGGGATCTGCTCCCACTACCTCTCGTCGGGGCCGGGCACCGGGGTGGGGGGCGACCTCCACCAGGTGGCCTCCGTGCTCCTCCAGTCGCGCCTCATCGTGGGCTACCAGCTCTTCCTGATCATGGGGTTGCTGGCGGCCGACCACGTGGACCAGGTGCAGCGCCTGGTGGCGCGGCACTGGCCCAAGGTGCTGGCGGGCACGGCCGTGGTGCTGGCCGGGACCCTCGGCTACTACGTCTACGGCCTGGAGGCAGGGCAGACCCCGGGCCGCGCCTCGGACCTCTACCAGCCGGTCGCCTGCGTGTGGTTCGTGGCCGCCATCGCCGGGCTGTACACGCTCGGCTGGCTGTGGGCCGGGCGGGCCTCCCGGCCTCCCGGCCGGGTGGCCGACCGCGCGGTGACGTGGGGGTCGGACGTCTCGGGCGGCTTCTACCTGTCGCACGTGCTCGTGCTGCAGCTCGTCCTCATGGCGCTCACACGCTCCGGGTTCCGCAACGCGGTCCCGTGGGGCGCCGTCAGCGCGGTGCTCTTCGCCGGGACGGTCGCCGGCACGGCGGTGCTCGTGAGCGTCCTCCTGCGGACCCCACTGCGGTGGGTGCTCACCGGTCCGGACCGCACGGCCGAGCGGGCCAAGCTCCGCTGGAAGCCGCCGCCCGCCGGGACGCGGTTGCCGTCACCCACATCCACACCGGTGCCCTCGCCCGCCGTCACCGGCTGAGCGCAGGCCGGCCGGGAGCGGCCAGCCCGGCCGTCGGCGGGTGGTGCGACCGGCGCCCGTCAGCGGGCGGTACAGCGGGCGCCCGTCAGCGGGCGGTGCGACCGGTCACCGGGGTCACGCCGCCCACGGCGGACGCCACGGCGCGGGCGATGGCGCGGTAGCCCCGGGCGTTGGGGTGCAGGTTCCCGGCGAACGGCCCGGGCGGGCACTCCCAGGTGAAGCGGCAGTCCCGGGCCACGCCCACCGGGACGGCCCCGTGGCCGGCGAGCGTGGTGAGGCGGCGGCTCGCTGTGCCGTACACCCCGGGCACGTTCGCCACCGGGGCGCCGGCGTGCCGGTACACGGCCCCGAGCGTGCGGTTGAGCCGCCGGAACACCCCGAGGCTGGCCGTGGCGAAGTGGCGGCCCCGCCGGCCGCCGAGAAAGCGCGCCACGTAGGGATCCGGGTGCTCGAGCCCCACGATCCGCATCCGCCGCCCGCCGGCGGCGCGCAGCCGGGCCAGGGCGCCGGGCAGCACCCGCCGGACGCCGGCGAGGGCGCGGGGTACGCACCGGGGGTCGATGCTGCGGCGGTCGAGGCAGCGTCGCACGTCGTTGAAGCCGAGATCCACGGTCACGAGCACGGTGGCCGAACGGTGGGCCTGGAGGAACTGCACGGCTGTCAGGAGCTGCGAGCCGGTGGGGTACGTGCACGGCCCGCCGCCCAGCACGGCGGCGATGGCGGTCTCGCCCGGGCACCCCACCTCCACCAGTTGCAGGCCGGGCCAGCGCGCCCGCTCCCTCGCCAGCAGGTCGTTGGCGTAGCCC
>JBOGGH010000634.1:0-2077 GCA_050743905.1 Acidimicrobiales bacterium | reverse complement strand
GACGGCCGCCACCCCCACCCCGGTCAGCAGCGTGACCCCGTGCCGGGCGTGCATCGCCCCGCACGCCGCGCCCACCAGCTCGCCCAGCGCCGGCGCCAGCGGGGTGGGCAGCGCCTCCACCACCGTCACCGTGCAGCCGAGCTCGTTGCAGGTGGAGGCCACCTCCGAGCCGATGAACCCTGCCCCCACCACCACCACCCGGGTGCCGGGCCCGCCGGCGGCCAGCCTCGCCCGGAGCGCCTTGCAGTCGTCCAGGGTCCGCAGCACCGTGACGCCGTCCACGCCGTCGGTCCCCGGGAGCCGCCGGGCCCGGGCGCCGGTGGCCACCGCCACCCCGTCGGCGTCCAGCACCGTGCCGTCGTCCAGCTCCACCCGCCGCGCCTCGGCGTCCAGCGAGACCGCCCGCCGGCCCACGTGCACCTCCACGCCCAGGTCGTGGAGCTTGTGGTAGTCGGCCAGCATCGCCCGCTCGGGCGGCCAGGTCCCGGCGAGCACCTGCTTGGAGAGCGGCGGGCGGTCGTAGGGGTAGTGCAGCTCGTCCCCCACGAGCACGAGACGACCGGTGAAGCCCTCGTCCCGCAGGCCCTGCACGGTGCGCAGGCCGGCCAGGGACGCGCCCACCACCACCGCCGTCCCGTCCACCGGCAGCGCGCCGGCACCCGCACCGGCGGCCGCGGCGCCGCTCACCCGCCGAACACCGCCACCCACTCCTCGGCAGAGCGGGGCCGGAAGACGAAATTGGTGCGTCGGGTGTCGCCCATCGGCGCCGACGGCGCGGCGGAGTACAGGTGGCCGGGGAAGACGAGCGTGTCGTCCGGCACGCGGGCCAGGCGGGTGGTGAGCGACTCGTACATGGCCTCCGGGTCGCTCCCGGGGAGGTCGGTCCGGCCGCAGCCTTCGAGGAAGAGCGTATCGCCCGAGACCAGCCGGCCGTCCACGAGGAAGCACTGGCTCCCCGGCGTGTGGCCCGGCGTGTGGACCAGCTCCACCGCCACGTCGCCCACCTGCACCACGTCCCCGCTGTGGTGGGGCACGAGCTGGTCGGCGGTGAGGCCGGTGGTGCGCACCACCCAGGGGATCTCCTCGCGCTGGACGTGCACCGGGACCTGGACCCGCTCCATCAGGGAGGCCACGCCCTCGATCGACCACCCGGCCATCTCCCCCCCGAGGTGGTCCGGGTGGAAGTGGGTACCGAGCACCCCCACGCAGCGCATCCCGTCCGCCTCGAGCACCTCCAGCAGGTCGGCCACGGCGTACGCCGGGTCCACCAGCAGCGCCTCGCCGGTGCCGCGGTCGCCCACCGCGTAGACGAAGTTGACCATCTGGCGGGCCACCGGGTCCCCGGCGGCGAAGTCGCGGCCGGAGAGGAGCTGGCGGAAGTAGAGGCGGTCGCCGCCCACGGCGCCGCCCACCGCGCCACCAGCCGGGCCGCTGCCGGGGGGCATCAGAAGAGCCCCGGGGCGTTCGCTGTGCCCGGTGCCGCCCGGCCGGGGCCGCTGCCGCCGCCGGCCGCCTCCTCCATCGCCTCCTCGACCACCTCGTCCACCACCTCGTCGATCTCCTCCACCAGCAGATCGGCCTCGGCCAGCTCCGCCTCCTCCTCGATCTCCTCGTCCACGTCCTCGCCGTCCCCGCCGCCGGTGGCGACGCCGGCGCCGCCCCCCGCCGCGGCGGCCAGGCGCGGCACGAGCTCCTCCACCTGGGCGCGCGTGCGCCGGAGCCGCCGGTCCAGCTCCTCCACGATCGCCGACGCCCGCTCCAGGCGCGCCACGAGCTGGTCCACGTCGACCTCGCGCCCCTCGAAGAAGCCCACGATCTCGTCCAGCTCGCGGCTGGCGTCCGTATAGCTCATCGCCGCCACGGGGGGCTCGCCGTCCCCCCGTCCCGTGCCCTCACGTGCCATCGGACCTCCTCTTCCTGCCCCGGCGGGACGGCGACGCCGCCTCCCGGGGCTCGACCGTCGTCACCGTGGAG
Source organism: Acidimicrobiales bacterium (assembly GCA_050743905.1). GTDB lineage: Bacteria > Actinomycetota > Acidimicrobiia > Acidimicrobiales > RAAP-2 > JBOGGH01. Next base: position 103 of record JBOGGH010000634.1, on the reverse strand, counting down.
CCCGCCGTGCCGTCGGCGAAGCGCGTGGTGAGCTCGGTGCCCGGCGAGATGCCGGCCACGCTGCGGACCACGCGGCCGTCGGCGTCCGTGGTGAGCGTGTAGC
>JBOGGH010000633.1:0-2088 GCA_050743905.1 Acidimicrobiales bacterium | reverse complement strand
CCGCGGCGCTGTCGGCCGCGGCGCTCCTGGCCGGCTGCACCGCGGCCCGCAACGACCTCGGCACGGCCGACAGCCAGTGCTACGTGGCGATCCCCGCGGCCACCGCCGCCGTCCACGGCGCGGGGCGCCTGGAGGGCGTGCGCCTGGTGACCGTGAGTGCCCTGCGCGCCCACAGCGCCGTCCTCTACCGCGCCGCGGAGGCCGCCCCGGGGCGCCGGGCCCAGAGCGTGTGCCTGGTGGCCTTCGGCGGCGCCTTCCGGGCCGGCCGCGTGACGCGGCCGGTGGGGGAGCGCGCCGGCCACCTGGCGGTGGTGGCCCTGGGCTTCCCGGGCAACCACGTCCTGGCCACGCTCCTCGCCGGCCGTTCCCCGCTGCCGTTCGGCCACAGCCACATCGGGCTGCTCTAACCAACGGTCCAGTGCTCAGCGTGGAGGAGCGAGGAGCTGGAGCAACGGGAACGAGGTTCGGTACCGAGTGACGTCTCGAGTGAGCAGCCGGTACCTGCGTACCGCCGCATGAGCGCCGATGTAGAAGTCTGGGAGCGGGGACCGCCGAAGGCCACCTCGACGGCGGTAGGCGAGGAACGCCTTGCCGGCCAGGAACCCGGCGTCGTAGGGCAGCGGTTCCCGCTCGAGGTCACCTGCCGGGACGGCGTTGTCGAGATCCTCGATCGTGCCGAAGCCGGCGGAGATCTCGGCGTAGACGATGGGATTGATGACCAACCGGCCCTCGTCACCGGACCGCGCCAGCGCCTCTCGGGACCACCCACCCCAGGTGGGATCGTTGGTCAGCACGTCGAGGAGCACGCTCGAGTCGACCAACGTGGCCAACCACCCGACCGCCCGACGGTCATTCGTCACGGAGCAGGTGCAAGAGCTGATCGGTGGTCATCGTGGTCGTGGCGCGACCTCGCATGCGTTGCACGACGCGCTCCCCGTGGCTTTGGCTGCCCTCTGACCGGACGATCCGCAGCTTCCCCGCGTCCTCCACGACGTCGAGCTCGTCGCCTTCGTGCAACCCGTGCCGTTCGCGCAGGGGGGCGGGGATCGTGACCTGGCCTTTGCTGTTGAGTCGCATGGCTCCCTCGGAGCTCGTCCTGATACGTAGTAGCCCTATTACAGGATACTCCTCGCCCCGCCCGCCGCGCGTCGCCCCGCCGGCCTCGCTCTACGCTGTCGCCGGTGGCCACCCTCGACCGCCTGGAGCGCCTGACCGACCTGGTCCTGGTGCTCCTGCACGCCCGGCGGCCGCTCACCCTGGACGACATCGCCCACGAGGTCCCCGGGTACCCGGCCTCCCACGACGCCCGCCGGCAGGCATTTGAGCGCGACAAGCGCCTGCTGCGCGAGGACGGCATCCCCGTGCTGACCGAGCCGGTGGGCGGGCAGGAGCAGTACGGGTACCGCATCGACCCGGACGCCTTCTACCTCCCGGACCTGGGCCTGCTGCCGGACGAGCAGGCTGCCCTGCACCTGGCCGTGGCCGGGGTGCACCTGGGCGACCCGTCCGGGCGCGACGCCCTCCTGAAGCTGGGGGCCTCCGGCCTGGCGGAGGCGAGGCCGGTGGCGGCGCTGGTGCCGCCGGAGGCGCTGGTGCCCCTCTTCGACGCGCTGCGTGGCCACGCCGAGGTGGCGTTCACCTACCGGGGCGGGGCCCGCACGGTGGCCCCGGGCGGCCTGTGGTTCCGCGACGGTCGGTGGTACCTGGTGGGCTGGGACCGGGACCGGTCGGCGGCGCGGACGTTCCGGGTGGACCGGGTGGAGGGCCGGCCGCGGCTCGGCGCGCCGGGGAGCGGTCCCGTGCCCGACGGGTTCGACCCGGCGGGCGCGGCGCCCGAGGAGCCCTGGCGGGTGGGGGAGGGCGCGGAGGAGGACGTGCTCCTGGCGGTGGACGCCATCGAGTCGCAACGGGTGGTGGAGGAGGTGGGCGAGCGCGCCGTGGTGGAGCGGCGGCCGGACGGCGGCGTGGTGCTCCGCCTGGGGGTGACGAGCCCGCAGGCCATGCGCTCGTGGATCCTCGGCCTGCTCCACCACGCCGAGGTCCTCGAGCCGCCCGCCTTCCGGCACGCCGTGGTCGAGTGGCTGGAGG
>JBOGGH010000632.1:0-2092 GCA_050743905.1 Acidimicrobiales bacterium | reverse complement strand
CCTCTCGGCGGCGGCCGGCGCGCTCGCCTCGGCAGCGTCCGTGGCCGTCTGCGAGAAGGCGCCGGTGCACGGGGGCACCACCGCCTGCTCGGGCGGCGTGGCCCACGTCTATGCCAACGCCATGATGACGGCGGCCGGCATCGAGGATCCCGAGGACGCCGCCCTGGCCTACATGGCCCGGGTCTCCCACCCCGGCGCCTACGACCCCGAGGCCCCGTGCCTGGGCCTCCAGCCCGCCGACTTCCGCCTGCTGCAGGCGTACTACCGGGAGGGGCGCCGGGTGACGGCGCGGCTGGCCGACCTCAGGGCGGTCCGCATGGAGGCGCCGTGGCGGGCGTGGGACGGGCAGATGTTCCCGGACTACTGCGCCGAGCTCGAGGAGGACCGGGCGCCGCGCGGGCGCGGCGTGCAGGCGGTGGCCGAGGGGGGCGGTGCCGGCAACGGCGGCGAGCTGGTGCGGCAGCTCGCGGCCTTCGCCGAGGACCGGGGGAGCCGGGTCCGCCTCAGCCACCGGGTGGTGGACCTCGTGGCGGAGGACGGCGCGGTCCGGGGCGCGGTGGTGGACGACGGCAGGGCCTGCCGCACGGTCCTCGCCCGGGGCGGGGTGGTGTTCGGCTCCGGCGGGTTCGCCCACGACCCGGCGCTGCGCGACCGGTTCCTGGTGGCACCGGTGGCCGGCGGCTCCGGGGTCCCCTCCAACACCGGCGATCTGGTGGCCATGGCCACCCGGGCCGGGGCGTCGTTCGGGCCCATGCACCACGGATGGTGGAACCAGCAGGTGCTGGAGGCGGTGGACGACTACGCCACCTCGGTCTGCGACGTGTGGTCCGTGCCGGGCGACGGCATGCTCATGGTGAACCGCCTCGGGGTGCGCGTGGTGGACGAGAAGCGCGAGTACGAGTCGCGCGGGCGGGCCCACCACGCCTACGAGGGCGACGAGTACGTGAACCGCGTGCTGTTCATGGTGTACGACGAGCGCACGGCCCACCGCTACGGGGGGCGGTACCCGATCCCGTCCCACGGCGCCGTGGCCGGCCACGTGGTCTCCGGCGAGGGGGTGGCCGGCCTGGCCGCCGCGCTGGACGAGCGGCTGCGAGGGTCGGCGCGGAGCGCCATGCCGCCCGGCATCGCGCCGGTGATGCTCGACCCGGCGTTCGCCCGGTCGCTGGCCCGCACCGTCGAGCGGTTCAACGCCATGGCCGAGGCCGGGCGCGACGACGACTTCGGCCGCGGCACCAAGGCGGTGGAGGTGGCCTTCCACGGCCCGCCGGCGCCGGACAACCACCTGCCCAACCCGCTGCTGCACCCGCTGGACGCCGGCGGCCGGCTCCACGCCGTCGCCCTGGTGGGCACCACCTTCGACACCAACTGCGGGCCGCGCACCGGGCCCGCGGGGGAGGTGCTCGGCCCCGACGGGCCGGTGCCGGGCCTCTACGGGGCCGGCAACTGCGTCAGCTCGGTGTTCGGCGAGGGGTACCCGGGGGGCGGGTCCACCATCGGCCCCGGGATGGTGTTCGGGTTCCTGGCCGGTGCCCACGCCGCGGCGCGGGCCTCCTCTCCCGGGGCGGGCCGGTGAGGCTCGTGTACCGCGATCTCGCCCCGGCGGGCCGGGAGGGCGGCGCCGGCGTGGGCGGCGCGGGCGGCGGCGCGGGCGCCACCACCCCGCCGGTGGTCCTGCTGCACCGGGAGGCGGCCACGGCCGCCGATGTCGACGCCGCCGTGGCCCTGGCCAGGGAGGCGGGAGCGGCCGGCCGGGTGGTGGTCCCCTACGGCCCCTCGGCGTTCTACCCGAGCGGGATGGAGGTGGGCGGGGCCTGCTGGTACCGGGTGGTGCCCGGCTACGACGGTGCGGACCCGGTGTCGCTGGCCACCGCCCTGGTGCAGGTGGGGGACCTGCTGGACGACCTGGCCCTGGAGGGGGCGCTGCTCGTTGGCCTCGGCCAGGGGGCCGTGGTGGCGGTGGGCGCCGGCCTCCTGTGGCCCGGCCGCGTGGGGCGGGTGGCGGCGGTCGACCCCTGGCCGGGCCACCTTCCCTTCCTGCCGGCGGCGGCCACCGCCGGCGGGGCGCAGGGCGCGGACGCGCCCCCGGTGC
>JBOGGH010000631.1:0-2097 GCA_050743905.1 Acidimicrobiales bacterium | reverse complement strand
GATGCCCAGTTCCTCGCTGGCCAGCATCGCCCAGGCGGTGGCGTGGCCCTGGCCGTGCGGTGAGGTGCCGGTGAGGATCGTCGCCGTCCCGTCGGGGTGCACCTCGACGGTGGCGTTTTCCTGAGGCGGAGACTCCTCGCCATCGCCCATGCCGGTTATCTCCACGTAGCTGGCCAGGCCGATGCCCATCGCGACCGTGTCGCCGCGTGCCCGGCGCTCGGCCTGCTCCTTGCGCAGCTCGTCGTAGCCGGCCGCGGCCAGCGCCTTGTCCAGAGCGGCCACGTAGTCGCCGGTGTCGTACAGGGCGCCGAACTTGGTCCGGTGCGGCTCGGTGAACGGCGGCAGCAGGTTGCGCCGCCGCACCTCGGCCGGGTCCGCGCCGATCTCGGCGGCGAACAGGTCCATGGCCCGCTCGAGTGCGGCGCTGGCTTCCGGCCGGCCCGCGCCGCGGTAGGCGCCGATCGGGGTCGTGCTGGTGACCACGCTCCTGGCCACCGCCTCGGCCTTGGGGATCTCATAGGGACCCGGCGTCATCAGGATGGTCAGGAACGGCAGCATGGCACCGAGCCGGACCTGGGCGCCGGAGTCCTGGATGATCTCCAGGCGGTAGGCGAGCACGGTCCCGTCCCGCTTGCCGCCGATCGTGACCGTCTGCTGCTGAGCCCGGCCGTGGGTCATCCCGACCAGGTTCTCGTACCTGGTCTCGGTCCAGCGGGCGGGGCGGCCGAGCCGCCGGGCCACCCAGGCCACCGTCGCGTGCTCGGGCTCGGCGCCGAACTTCGCGCCAAAGGCGCCGCCGACGTCCGGGGTGATGATGTGCACCTGCTCCGGCTTGAGGCCGAGCAGCCTGGCCAGGCCGCCCTGGGTACCCTGCGCGCCCTGGTTGGGTATCCACGCGGTCACCCGTCCGTCCTCGCCCCAGGCGGCCGCCGCGGCCCTGGTCTCCATCGGGGCCGGGGCGACCCGCTGGTTCAGGATCGTCCGGGTGGTCACGACCTCGCACTCGTCGAACAGGTGCTCGTCGAGCTCGCTGGCATCGCCGAAGTTCGCGGCCACGTTGGTGCCCGCCTCCTCGTAGAGGAGCACCTTGCCGGACACCGCGTCGGCGAAGTCGACCACCGCGGGCAGCACCTCGTAGTCGACGTCCACGAGCTCGACGGCGTCCTCGCCCTGGCAGGCCTGCTCGGTGACCACGACCGCCACCGGATGGCCGACGTAGCGAACCTTGTCCGTTGCCAGAATCCGCCTGCTCATCTGCTGGTTGAACAGCGCCCCCGGCTTGATCTCGGGCAGCTCGGCGAGGTCGGCAGCGGTGAACACGGCGATGACCCCGGGGGCCTCTCGTGCTGCGCTGGCGTCGATGGCCTCGATCCTGGCGTGCGCGACCGGAGAGCGGACGAAGAACACGTGGCAGGCGCCGGTCAGGCGCTCGTCCACGACGTCCTCTGTGTAGACGCCGCCAGTGGTGAGGAAGCGCGGATCCTCCGTCCTCAGGACGCGAGTACCCAAGATGCTCACCGACGATCAGCTCCCCTCGGACGCCGGTTCCGGCCACCTCGACGGGCCGGCTACCGCACTGCAGTGCTCCTCGTGACGCCCTGCGACCCGGCGGCGGGCTGGCGAGCGAACGTGGCTTTGCACCTCAGAGATGATCGTGCCTGCCGCGCCCCCAGAAGGTCAAACCGGCTCCCGTCGCCCGCTACCTGCCGCTACGCCCACACCGGACCGCCCTGCAGCGGCCGGTGAAATGCGCGACTTGGTTCGAAGCGGTCGGCGCCTTGCATAGGCTCGTCATTTGGCTTGCCGCATCCCGGGCGAACATGACGATCCCCGGGGAGGCCACGTTCTGAAGGGAGGGTCATGGAGGGGCGGCGGATTGAGGTGAGCGCCACCCAAGTCATTGCCAGTCTGCTGGCCGCGGTTACCGGGGCCATCGCCGCGTCAACGCTGGGAGTCGCGGGGACCATCATCGGCACGGCCGTGATGAGCGTCGCCAGCACCGCGATCGCATCGATCTACAAGCATTACATCTCCCGCAGCCGGGAACGGCTGCGCAAGGCCGCCGAGGCGGCCAAGGCCAGCGAGCGGGGGGGCCCC
>JBOGGH010000630.1:0-2100 GCA_050743905.1 Acidimicrobiales bacterium | reverse complement strand
GGCCGGACTGGCCCCGCTGCCGGCCGGGCCCGCGGGGTGAACGTCGTGAACAGGGATGGAGCGGTCATTTCTGGAACACGTTGCATTTTATCCAACCCGATGGTAGCGTCCTCGCCACGCCTCCGGGAGCGGTCCGGAGCACACCGTACGGGAGGAGCCCCAGCCCATGGAGTTCGGGATCTTCAACGCCATCAGCATCCTGCCCCGCTACCGCGAGGCCCACGGCGCGGCGGCCGAGCACGACCGCCTCATGGACGAGGTGGCCTTCATCACCGCCGCCGACGCCGCCGGCATCAAGTACGCCTGGGCCTCCGAGCACCACTTCCTCACGGACTACTCGCACCTCTCGGACAGCGAGTCCTTCCTCTCCTTCTGCGCGGCGCGGACCTCCAACATCCACCTGGGCTCCGGCATCTTCAACATCACGCCGCCGGCCAACCACCCGGCCCGCATCGCCGAGCGCGTGGCCATGCTGGACCACCTCTCCGAGGGTCGGTTCGAGTTCGGCACCGGCCGCGGCTCGTCCACCACCGAGCAGCGGGGCTTCGGCATCACCGACCCCGAGCTGACCCGGGAGATGGTGGCCGAGACGCTGCCGGAGATCGTGCGGATGTGGCGGGACGAGCCCTACTCGCACGACGGCACGTTCTTCTCCATGCCCGAGCGCAACGTGCTGCCCAAGCCCTACACCCGGCCCCACCCGCCGCTGTGGATGGCCGCCGGCAGCCCCAGCACCTTCGAGCTGGCGGCGAAGCTGGGCGTGGGCGTGCTGTGCTTCGCCTTCACCCCGCCCCAGGTCCTCACCCCGCTCATCGCCAAGTACAAGGAGATGATCCAGGACTGCACGGACCCGGTGGGCGCCTACGTCAACGACAACGTGATGATCACCACCCAGATGCTCTGCATGGAGGACGGCGCCCGGGCCCGGCAGGCGTTTCTGGAGGCGGACTCCAACTACCACCTGAGCCTCGTCTTCCGGTACCTGGACACCTTCCCCAAGCCCAAGGGCATCCCGGACTGGCCGGAGGTCATCCCCTCGGCCACGCCCGAGATGGTGGACCAGATGGTGGCCAGCGGCTCGGTGGCCATCGGCGACCCGGACGAGGTGGTCCGGGCGGTGCAGACCTTCGTGGACACCGGCGCCGACCAGCTCTCGTTCGGGATGCTCTCCTCGTCCATGGAGCGCGAGACCTGCCTGGAGGCGGTCGAGACCTTCGGGAAGCACGTGCTGCCCCAGTTCGACAAGGACCCGGTGCACTCCACCACCCGCCAGCGCGAGGCGCAGCTCGGCAAGGGCTGACCCCCGGGGCGGCCCACGGCCCACCCTCCGGCCGGGATGTCCGGCGGCGCGACGCCTCCGGCACGCCATGGTGTATATCATGGTGTATGGACCGGACGAACATCTATCTCGAGCGAAGGCAGACCGAGACGCTCGACCGCCTGGCCGCGGACGAGGGCGTGTCGAGGGCGGAGATCATCCGGCGGCTGTTGGACCAGGCGTTGGACGGCGTGGACGACAGCATGGCCAGCGATCTCGCGGCCATCGACCGCTCGTACGGGGCTCTGCGAGATGCCGACGTCGCCGATCGCGCTTCCGGCGAGCGCGAGGAGCACCTGGGACGGGTGTGGCGACAGGCATGATCCTCGTCGACACGGACGTGCTCATTGCCCACCTGCGGGGGCACGAGCAGGCACGCACCTGGCTCCGACAGGCGCGTGCGGAGGGTCCTCTGGCGGTCAGCGTCGTCTCGATCGCCGAGCTCACCGGCGGCATGCGCTCCGTGGAGCGGCGCGGGGTGTGGAGCCTCGTCTCGGCCCTGCGTGTCCAGCCGGTCACCGAGCTCGTCGGACGCCGCGCCGGCGAGCTCATGCGCTCCTATCGACGGAGCCACTCCGGGATCGGGATCGCCGACTACCTGATCGCGGCCACCGCCGAGCACCACGGTGCACGACTGGCCACGCTCAACGTGCGCCACTTCCCCATGTTCCCCGACCTCAGGCCGCCGTTCCCCCTGGGATGAGGGCCGGGTAGGACAGGGGCGCCGCGACGCGCTCCTGCAGGCGGGCGGCCCACGGCGGCGGCCCGCCGCCCCTGCCGCC
>JBOGGH010000629.1:0-2103 GCA_050743905.1 Acidimicrobiales bacterium | reverse complement strand
ACCTGGCGGCGGCCGGCCGCGGCCAGGCGCTCCCGCAGCCGCCCGTCGGCGAGCACCCGGTGCACGGCGGCGGCCACCGCCACCGGCCGGGCGCGGTCGAGCAGCACCGCCGCCGTCCCCACCGTGTCCGGCACGGCCCCCGCCGCCAGGGCCACCACCGGGACCGAGGCCCGCATGGCCTCGAGCAGCGGCACGCCGAAGCCCTCGTGGACCGAGAGGGAGACGTAGGCGTCGGCGCAGGCGAAGTGGGCGGCCAGGGCGGCGTCCGGCACCTCGCCGGTGATCCGCACGGCCCCTTCCAGCCCGAGGTCGCGCACAAAGGCCCGCAGCGCCGCCAGGTAGCGCCCGGACGGCGTGGGCCCCACCAGGTGCAGGCGGGCCCGGGGCTCGTAGAGCCGGCGGTAGGCCCACAGGGCCTTCACCAGGTCGTGCTGCGCCTTGGAGGGGACGAGCCGCCCCACGAACAGCCAGTCCTCGCCGCCGGCCTCCTTGCCGGCCGCCAGCCGCGCCGCTACGCGGGGATCCGGCTCGGCCACCAGGCGGTCGAGGTCCACCAGCACCGGCACCACGGCGGTGCGCCGGCAGCCGGCGGCCACCAGGTCGGCCCGGTTCAGCTCGCTGTCGGCCAGGCCGAGCACGGCCCGCGGGGCGAGGAGCGCCAACTGCTCCAGCGCCTCGGCCGACCGCCGGGCCGAGGCCGGGTCCCAGCCGCCGTAGAGCTCGGGGTGGGTGACGTTGTGGTAGTCCAGCACGAGCGGTTCGGGGCGGTCGGCCAGCAGGTCGGCCACCATGGAGGAGGTGGAGAACTGGTAGACGAGCACGTCGCCGGGGACGGCCCGCGCCGCGTACTCCTCCACCCGGATGCTCTCGCCGGCCAGCTCGTCGTGGGTGGCCTCGGCGTAGATCTCCGACCGCCAGCCGGCGTCGCGCAGGGACTGGCGCAGGAGCAGGGTGTGGCTCCCGGTGGCGTCGCGGGGGATCAGCGCCGGGACGAACTGGTGGACCCCGGCCGTCGCCGCGGCGTGGCCCGCCGGCGCGGTCACCGCGAGAGCGGGGCGTCGCGCAGCACGGCGGTGACCACGTAGTCGGACGCCGAGGGTCCCTCCGCCACCGCCACCTCGAAGCCGAGCGGGGCCAGGACGTGCTGCCAGGTGCCGGGCCGCAGCGGGCGGCCGCTGGCCAGGTCGGCCTCGGCCGGCGCGGCGTCGGACGCCCAGGCGGCCGGGGAGAGCGAGTGCACCACCAGGACGCCGTCGGGCGCGAGCCCGTCGCGCACGCACGCCAGGAGCTGGTCCCGCTCCCCGTGGGTCATGCCGTCCACCACGCCGGTGAGCACGAGGCCCCCGAGGGCCGACGGCTCCACGGCCCGGAGGTGCTCGAGCAGGGCCTCCTCGCGCAGGTCCACCCCGTCCTCCCCGGCGCGGTCCACCCGACCCGGGCGCGGGTCCACGCCGTAGGCGTCCACGCCCTTGCCGGCGAGCGCGCCCACCAGCCAGCCGTCGCCGCAGGCAGCGTGCAGCACCCGGCCCGGGGCGGCCCCCAGCGCGTCGGCGGCGGCCGGCACCCACCAGGCGTCCGCCCCCACCGACCACGGGGACTCGACCACCCCGGCCGGCGGCACGCGCTGCGCCTCGAGCTGGCGGCGGAGCTCGGTCACCCGGTCGTCCAGCAGGTGCAGGGCGCGGCTCGCCGCGGTGGCGAACTGGCTGACCTGGTGGGTGACGAACCCCACGTACCAGAGGTTGAGCGAGCGGATCCCCTTCTTGACCACGGCGCCGCCGGACTTGTTGGAGCCCACGGGGACCACCGGGTCGATGAAGGCGGCGGCGTCCACCATCCGCAGCGCCTCGCCCATGCCCCCGCCCCGGCCGGCCACCGGTGAGTGCTCCAGGAACAGCTCGTCCAGCTCGCGCTCCACCCGGGCCGGCAGGTCGCCCGAGGCCCGCCGGCGGCGGACCTCCTCCTCGATCTCGGCCATCACCTGGGCCAGGTACTCCCGGTCCTCCTCCTCCTCGGAGGTGCCGGTCGCCTGCTCGTTCATGCCTGCACCTCCATCGGGGACGCCGCGCCGCCGGCGGCCGCCGCGCCGGCCACGGCGGGCGC
>JBOGGH010000628.1:0-2112 GCA_050743905.1 Acidimicrobiales bacterium | reverse complement strand
GGCCGGCACCGCCCTGAGCGGCGGGCAGTCCACCCGGTCACCAGCGCCGCCGGGACGAGCGTGGGCAGCAGCACTGCCGACGACCGGAGCAGGAGGAGGAGCGCCGGGAGCGGCAGCGGGACCACCGGGGCCACCAGGGGCATGGTGAACGCCGCCGCGGGGTTCCCCGGCCAGGGCACCGCTCACGCCCCCGCCGCCGCGGTGCTCACCGGGCTGCCGGCGTCGGCCCCGGCCCCCGCCTCGACACCGTCCCCGGCATCGGCCTCGCCTCCGGCATCGCCGCCGTCCCCGTCCCCGCCACCGCCCGAGGCCTCCGCGCCGTCTCCGTCCGGCGCCGGGGGCTGGGCGCCCGGGCGGCGCTCGGTGCGCTGGACCTCGGCGGTGGCGAAGCGCAGGCTGGGCCCGATCTCGTCGGCCACGATCTCCACCTTGCTCCGGCGCTCGCCGTCCTCGTTCTCCCAGCTCCGCTGCTCGAGGCGGCCGGTCACCATCACCCGCATCCCCTTGGCCAGGCTGAGCGCGGCGTTCTCGGCGAGGTCCCGCCAGCAGACCACGTCGAAGAAGGACGTGCTCTCCTCCCACTCCCTGGTCTCGCGGTTCTCCCATCGCCGGTTGACCGCCAGGCCGAGCAGCGTGGAGGCGTGGCCCTCGCGCGTGTAGCGGATCTCCGGGTCCCGGGTCAGGTTCCCGGTCACGGTGGTGGTGTTGCTCATCTCGGGCTCCTCGTGGTCGTCACGGGCGGGGCGTCCGCCCGGCGGGGACCACGGTGCCGGGCCCGCCTCGCCGGCGACCTTGCCGGGAACCTCACCGCCGGGCGCGCCAGCCGCCGGACCCGCCCGGCGCCGGGCCGCCTACTCGGTGGTGACGGCGGCGAGCACGTCCACCCGGGCGGCGCTGCGGGCCGGGAGCACCGCCGCCGCCACGCCGGCCACGGCGGCCAGCACCACGAAGGCCACGAGCTCGCCGAAGGGCACGGCAAAGCGGTCCACCCCCTGGGAGCGCAGGGCGTCCACCACCGCCCAGCCGAAGGCGAGCCCCAGGACTATCCCGAGCACGGTGCCGAGCAGCGCCACCACCACCGCCTCCCACCGCACAGCGGCACGGAGCTGGCGCCGCGAGAGGCCGAGCGCCCGCAGCAGCCCGATCTCCCGCCGGCGCTCCACCACGGAGAGGGCCAGCGTGTTGACGATGCCGAAGAGGGCGATCACCACCGCCAGCCCCAGCAGGGCGGTGACCAGGCTGACCATCTGCTGGAACTGGCGGTTGGCGTCGGCGATGAACTGGGCCTTCGTCCGCACCTGGGCCTGGGGCTCGCCGGCCAGGGCCCGGTCCGCCGCGGCCAGGGCCGCCGCCTGGCCCACTCCCGGCGCCTGCCGGGCCAGCACCACGTGGAGCGGCGGCGTGGCGTCCGGGAAGAGGAGCGCCAGGCCGGCGGTCGAGAACAGGACGTCGCCGGTGAGCCCGGTCGGGTCGTGGATGACGGCCGCCACCGAGAACCGGTGCCGCGCCACCTCGGTCGAACCCAGGGGCAGCGCCGAGCCCACGTGGAGGTGCCACGCGTCGGCCACGCCGGTGGTGACGGCCACCGTGGCGCCGCCGACCGCGGCCAGCCGGCCGGCCGCCGGCGTGACGGAGACGTCGCGGGCGTAGGCCGCCACCTCGGTGCCGGTGGCCCCGGCCGTCCGCGACCCGCCGGCCCCGGCACCCGCCGGCAGCTCGATGCGGACGTTCTCGGACTCGAGCCCGGCCACCGTGCGGAGCTGCGGCAGCGCGGCCAGGCGCCCGGTGACCGAGGCCGAGAGGGCGGACGTCCCCTGCGGCGTGACCACCACGCCGGCGTGGAGGCCCTGCTGCAGTGCGGCGTCCGTGGACGCCTGCACCGAGCGGGCGAAGACGGCGATCGTGGTGACGAGCGTCAGGCCGATCATGAGCGCGGCGGCGGTGGACGCCGTGCGCCGCGGGTGCCGCATGGCGTTGCGCCGGCCCAGCCGGCCGGGCACCCCGCGGAGGGCGGCGAACGGCCAGCCCAGCACGGCGGCCAGCGGGGTGGCCACCAACGGCACCAGGGCGGACATGCCCAGGAAGCCCAGCGCCAGGCCGGCGCCCACCGCC
>JBOGGH010000627.1:0-2112 GCA_050743905.1 Acidimicrobiales bacterium | reverse complement strand
GTGGTTGGGTCGACCGGGATCCATCCGTCCTCGGCCAGAGCTGAAGCGACGACGACTTCGGGGGCGCAGTGGACCGGGATTCCCAAGAAGAGGTCATAGGGGAGCTCCCGTCCGTCGCCGAGATGGGCCACGTGGCTCTGGGGGTCTAGCCGGGCCACCGTCGCCGATGGCAAATATTCGACTCCGTGGTCCTCGAGGATGGTCACGATCGCCGACGAGGTCTTCTTTGAGATCGGTATGGGCATCGGCAGCGGGCTGACCAGGTGGATGCTCGAGGCTCTGCGCAGCCCACGTTGAGAGAGGTAGTCATGGAGGAGCAACGCTGTCTCGTTGGGGGCACCGGGGCACTTGAAGAACTGTCCGAGCACAGCGACCACAACGGCGCCCCCACCAAAGGTGGTCAATGCGTCCCGCGCTCGCTCGGCGCCAGCGGGGGAGTAGAAGTTGTACCCGCCCTCCAGCAGCCCGGGCGTGGCAGCCGTGTCGTAGTCAGCCCCGAGGGCGACGACAAGGATGTCGGCGTCGTAGGTGGCCGCGTCGGTGACAACCCGGCGACGGACGGGATCGATGGACGTCACCGTCTCTTGGCGGAACTCGACACCGGGCTTGGCGATCTCCCGGTAGGGGTGCCACAGCTCGGCAACTGGGCGTCGACCAAACATGACGTCGAGCTTCGAGAACCCGAACATGAACGAGTCGCTCTTGTCGATGAGCGTGACGTGCACCTTGTCCGGGACCGAATCGGACAACTGGGTCACGAGCTCGAGACCACCGAAACCAGCTCCGAGGACGACGACATGGCTGGTCACCGCCGGCACGCTAACAGAGCGCTGTCCGAGCTCTTGGTCCCGCGCACGCGGTCGAGTTGGCGCTGGCGACTCAAATACTTCTCGCTCCTCATGTCATTGCCAGGCAACACAGCGCTCTACACGGACATTTCGGACGAGTCGACGAACGCGGTTACGCGGACCTTTCAGACGAGTCAACGCGGGCCCGGGAGCAGGGCCTGTCCGGTCTGGTAACATCTCTCGTCCGGCTCCGGCTGGACAGAGGACGATGTCCGGGAGCGCCCCGTGAGCTGATGCCCTCGAAGGGCACGGCGGAGGGGGACCTTTCGGCGATAAATAAGCACGCTCCGTCCGGGTAGTCGGACGGAGCGTCCGTGTGAACGGGGCTCTGCGGCCCGGTGCGCGCGCTCAGGACCGGTTCCCATCCGGCTCTTCGTGTGTGTGTGCCGGAACGCGGGTGCCGCCAGCAGGACCGGAAGCGGCACTGGCAACGACACTTAGGACGGCACAGCTGATGGCCACGAAGGCGATCGTCGGCGAGAAGGTGGGCATGACCCAGATCTGGGACGAAGCCCAACGCGTCGTGCCCGTGACCGTGGTGAAGGTGGCGCCGGTGAGGGTCGTCGCGGTACGGACGTCCGAGAGGACGGGCTACTCCGCCCTGCAGGTCACCTATGGCATCCGCCGTGCCGGGCTGCTCAACAAGCCCGAGACTGGGCACTTCGCCAAGGCAGGCGTGGACCCGGGGCGACGTCTCGTCGAGCTGCGCCTCGACGACACGAGCTCCTACGCAGTCGGTCAGGAGATCGACGCCTCCATCCTGGAAGTGGGCGAGAAGGTGGACGTGACTGCCATCAGCAAGGGCAAGGGCTTCGCCGGGGCGATGAAGCGGCACAACTTCAAGGGTCAAGGCGCCGCCCATGGCAACCACAAGAAGCACCGGGCTCCAGGATCCGTCGGAGCGTGCGCTACACCCGCCCGGGTCTTCAGGGGAACGCGCATGGCCGGTCGCAAGGGTGCAACCAGGGTGACGACTCTCAATCTCGAAGTTGTGGCGGCCGATCCCGAGCGCGAGCTGATCCTCGTGAGGGGCGCAGTGCCGGGTCCCCGCGGCGGCTTGGTACTGATCCGCGACGCCGTGAAGGCGTCTCTATGACGGTGACGGCCGCTTCGACCTCGGACGGCGACGTGGCGTCGCCGGACAGGGGTGCCTCGGTGAGGGTCGATCGTCGCAACGACCGCGGTGACGTGCTCGACACCGTCGAGCTCGACGCCTCGATCTTCGGCGTTGTGCCGAACGTCGCGCTCATGCACCAAGTGGTGA
>JBOGGH010000626.1:0-2116 GCA_050743905.1 Acidimicrobiales bacterium | reverse complement strand
GCCCTGAGGCGGCCCGGGCGCCGGCCGGCGGCGGCAGGTGCGCGGGCGCCGCGACCGGGCTGGTAGACCCGGGGGATGGAGCGAGCCCGGCCATGAGCCTGCAGCTCAAGGCCGGCACCTCGTGGTGGGAGGCGTACGGTCGCTGTGCCAGCGTCGCCCCGGAGGCCTTCGACTCGGACCGCCTGCGCAACCTGACCCGGGGAGAGTGGCGCAGGATCGGGATCCCCGGGGACCACGTGAACTCGGTGGACGGCACGCCGATCCCGGGGCCGCCCTTCGTGGACCACGACGAGGCCGAGGCCGCCGTCGAGTTCGCCTGCGGGGAGCACGAGGTGTGGGCCGCGGTCGACCTGGAGGAGCGCCGGTCCCGGGTGGCCGCCGCCGTGGAGGCCATCGGCGAGCACCGTGACCTCCTGGCCCTGCTGCTGGTGTGGGAGATCGGCAAGCCGTGGCGGCTGGCCTGCGCCGACGTGGACCGCTGCGTGGACGGCGTCCGCTGGTACCTGGGGCAGATCGAGCGGCAGCTCCAGGAGCCGGACGGGAGCCAGCGGCGGCCGCTGCCGGGCCCGGTGTCCAACATCGCCAGTTGGAACTACCCCATGAGCGTGCAGGTCCACGCCGAGCTCGTCCAGACCCTCGCCGGCAACGCCGTGGTGGCCAAGACCCCGAGCCAGGGTGGGTTTCACGCCCTCACCCTCGCCCACGCGCTGATGCGGCGGGCGGGCCTGCCCGTCACCCTGGTGTCGGGGATGGGCTCCCGTCTGGGCGACGTGCTCATCCGCTCCGAGGGGATCGGCGCCCTCGTGTTCGTGGGCGGCCGGGCCAACGGCCGGCGGGCGGCGGTGTCCCTGGCGGACACTGGCCGCCGCCACATGCTCGAGCAGGAGGGCCTGAACGCCTGGGGGATCTGGGAGTTCTCCCAGTGGGACCTGCTCGCCCAGCACCTGCGCAAGGGGTTCGAGTACGCCAAGCAGCGCTGCACGGCGTACCCGCGCTACGTGGTCCAGCGACGGCTCTTCCCCGCCTTCCTCGAGGCCTACCTGCCGGTCGTCGGGGCCGTGCAGTTCGGGCACCCGTTGGCGGTGGACGACCCGGAGGACCCGTTCCCCGAGCTCGACTACGGCCCGGTCATCCACGCCGCCAAGGCGGCCGACCTGGGTGCCCAGTTCGACGAGGCGGTGCGCGGCGGCGGCATCCCGCTCTACCGGGGCTCGGTGGGCGACGGCCGCTTCCTGGACGTGCAGGACACGTCGGCCTACGTGGCGCCCGCCTGCGTGCTCCAGCCGCCGGCGTCGTGGTCCCTCCACCACGCCGAGCCGTTCGGGCCGCTCGACTCGGTGGTCGTGGTGGACACCGAGGCGGAGCTGCTGGCCGCCATGAACGCCTCCAACGGCTCGCTGGTGGCCAGCATCGCCACCGACGACGCCGACCTGGGCGAGCGGGTGGCCGAGGAGCTCCAGGCCTTCAAGGTGGGCGTCAACCGGCCCCGGAGCCGGGGCGACCGCGACGAGGTGTTCGGCGGCCTGGGGGCCTCGTGGAAGGGCGCCTTCGTGGGGGGTGACCTGCTGGTGCAGGCGCTCACCTACGGCCCCCGGGGGACCGAGGAGGAGCTCTACGGCAACTTCCCCGGGCGGTCGCGCCTGCCGCCGCGCTGAGCGCGGCCCCGGCGGCCCGGCCGCGGCCCTACGTCGCGCTCCCGGCGCCCACCGCCGGGGTCCGTTCGAGCGCACCGGCCAGGTAGGCGAGGCCGGCCACCACGCTCCCGGCGAACATGAGGGCGATCCCCAGGAGGCGTTCGGGGTGCGAGGCGGCGAGCATCCCGCCGCCGGCCGCCACCATCACGCTCACCAGGCCCACCACCGCGGCGATGCGCTCCACCCGGGGGGAGCGGCGGGCCCGCGCCGCCAGCCACGCCGCGCCGACCACCAGCGCGCCGCCGATCGCCGCGTGGAGGTCGTACACGACCACGCCGCGGCGGGGCACGAGGCCGCTCGGGCGCCCGGCCGGCACCATCACCAGGGCGGCGATGCCCAGGACCAGCTCGGCCGCCACGGCGGCCGCCAGCGTGGCCCACGCCCGGCGGGCCACCGGCCGTGCCTCGGCCGCGGGACCCGAC
>JBOGGH010000625.1:0-2118 GCA_050743905.1 Acidimicrobiales bacterium | reverse complement strand
ACCCGCACCCGGCGCTCCGCACGCGGTTCACCACCCTGGTCGGCGTGCGGTACCCGGTGGTCCAGACCGGTATGGGCTGGGTGGCCGGGCCGCGACTGGTGGCGGCCACCGCGGCCGCCGGCGGCCTGGGGATCCTGGCGTCGGCCACCATGACCCTCGCCGAGCTGGAGCGGGCGGTGGCCGAGGTCCGGGAGCGGACCGACCGGCCCTTCGGGGTGAACCTGCGCACCGACGTGGCCGACGTGGACGACCGCATCCGGGTCATGATCGACGCCGGCGCCCGGGTGGCCAGCTTCGCCCAGGCGCCGAACCCGGCGCTGGTGGCCCGCTGCCGCGAGGCCGGCCTGGTGGTGATGCCCACCATCGGGGCCCGGCGCCACGCTGAGAAGGTGGCGGACTGGGGCGTGGACGCCGTGATCGCCCAGGGCGCCGAGGGCGGGGGCCACACGGGGTCGGTGCCCACCGGGCTCCTGGTGCCCCAGGTGGTGGACGCCGTGGGGGACCGGGTGGCGGTGGTGGCGGCCGGCGGGGTCTTCGACGGCCGGGGGCTGGTGGCGGCGCTCGCCTACGGCGCCTCGGCCGTGGCCATGGGCACCCGGTTCCTGCTCACGCGGGAGAGCCGCGTGCCCGACGCGGTGAAGGAGCGGTACCTGGCCACGCCGGTCACCGGCACCGTGGTGTCCACGAAGGTAGACGGCGCCCCGCAGCGGGTGGTCCGGACCGACCTGGTCGACCACCTCGAGCGGTCGAGCTGGATCCGCAACCTCCCCCGCGCCCTGGCCAGCGCCCACGCCTTCCGCCGGGAGACCGGGATGTCGCTCGCCGCGCTCCTGAGGGAGGGCCGGGCCATGAAGCAGGGCAACGAGCTCACCTGGCCCCAGGTGGTGATGGCGGCCAACGCCCCGATGATGACCAGGGCGGCGCTGGTGGAGGGTCGCACCGACGTGGGCGTGCTCCCCACCGGCCAGGTGGTGGGCCTCATCGAGAGCCTGCCGAGCGTCGCCGAGGTGCTGGCGGCCGTGGTGGGGCAGGCCAACGCCACCCTCGACCGGCTTGCCGGGGGCCCGGGGTCACCCGGGGCCTGACCGGCGGGCCCCACGCGTCCGGGCGGGCCCCACGCGTCCCGGCGGGCCCGACCGGGCCAGCCCCCCGGCAGCCCTACTCCGGGCTGCGGCGGAGCAGGTTCGACACCCGCTGGTGGGTCACCCCGAACAGCCGGGCGATGGCCGGGATCGTGGCCCCCTCCTCCCGGAGCTCCTCCACCAGCTCCTTGCGGAGGGTGCCGCTCGCCTTCGACAGGCAGGCCAGCATCCGGCTGACCACCTGCATCGAGCCCGGGCCGTCCTCCTCCACGAGGATCTCCTGCCAGGCGAGCCCCTTGCGGCGGGACCGGCGAAGCTCCTCGATCTTCTTGACCAGCACCTGCCGGTCGTCGGCGATCTGCTCCAGCGCCTCGGCGAGCGCGTCGAGCGCCTGGAGCGTCGGGTCCGCGTCACTTCCAGGCGCAGCACTGCGTACCTTGCCGTTCATCTCGTCGTCGCGCAAGCGGTCAACGAGCACCATATCGCCTCACCACCCATCCATTTCCTACTGTCGGCCCCGACCGGTTTCGGAGCCCTCGGCACCCATGTCGGCTGGGGTCGTCGCCTCCCGGCGCCGACACCGGCACCCCGGCCCCGATACCCGTTCAGCCGAATGTAAAACCGTACGGCCGCCGGGGCAAGCCGGGGTGGCATGGCCCCCTACCAGGGACGGGCCGGTCGGGGCACCCGGAAAGGGCACGCCACCGGGCGGAACGGCGCCCCCCATGAGCAACCGGGGGGCCACCGTGGCGCAACCCGACGGGGCCCGGCGGGCCACCCGGCTGCACCCGACGGCAACCGGCGGGACCGGCGCGCCGGCTCCCGGCCGACCCCCCGGCCGGCCCCCCGGGCGGGCGCTCGAACGGGTACCGGGGACCAGCGCGGGGCCGGTCATTGCGCCAACGGCGGGCACGCCATGGGGCCACATCCTGCCCCGCCATTACACGGTGACGCCGCCGGTCCCATGGGGCGCTTCTCGGGAGTGCCGACATCGCGGCGGCAAGCCGGCAGCCCGGTGCGGCGAGCCGGTGCGGCG
>JBOGGH010000624.1:0-2119 GCA_050743905.1 Acidimicrobiales bacterium | reverse complement strand
CGCCGGCCGGATCCGCCCGCAGGGACTCGGGGCGGCCGGGGGCCGGCGAGGCGCGGCGGAGGTCGTCCTCGGAGAGCGGCCCGCCGGCCAGCGCGGCCACGGCGAGCTGGCCGTCCTCGGGCAGCAGCACCGCCGCCCACCGGCCGTCGTACTCGCGGTGGATGGTGGTCACGATCGACTGGAGCAGCTCGGGCACCGGCTTGTCGGCGATGAGCAGGTCGGTGAGGTCGTAGAGGTGCCGGGCCTCCAGCTCCCGGCGCCGGGCGTGGTCCCGGGCCGCCTGGAGCGAGGCCACCAGCGCCCCCACCAGGAGCACCACCACCGCGTAGACGGCCAGCGCCACCCAGTTCTGGCCGGCGCCCACCGTGAACGTGCCGTAGGGGGGGATGAAGAGGAGGTCGTAGGCCACGAAGCCGGCGACCGTGGCCACCACCCCGCTCCAGAGCCCGCCCAGCGCCGCCCCGCCCACCACCGGCACCACGAGGACCAGCGCGCAGGTGGCCACCGAGAGGTGGGACCGCACCGGGTACATGACGCCGCTCAGCGCGGCGATCCCGGCGAGCGCCGCCAGCGCGCCGGTGACGGTTCGTTGCAGCGCGCACCTCTCTCGTGCCGTTCTCCCGGGCGAGTCTAGGTCGCCGCAGGAGCCCTCCTCCGGCAGAATGGGCGCGTGACCGGCCCCGAGACCGCCGTCGACGACGAGCTGGCCCAGGGCGTCCGGCCGGCCGGCCGGTTCCGCATCTACCTCGGCTCGGCGGCCGGGGTGGGGAAGACCTGCGCCATGCTGGACGAGGGGTGGCGGCGGTTCCAGCGGGGGGCGGACGTGGTGATCGGCCTGATGGAGTCGCACGGCCGGCAGCACACGGCCGAGCTCGTCCGCGACCTGCCGGTGGTGCCCCGCCGTGAGGTGGACTACCGCGGCGCCCGGTTCACCGAGATGGACCTCGACGCCGTGCTGGCGCGCCGCCCCGAGGTGGCGCTGGTGGACGAGCTGGCCCACACCAACGTGCCGGGATCCGGGCGCAACGCCAAGCGGTGGCAGGACGTGCTCGAGCTGCTCGAGGCGGGGATCGCCGTGATCACCACCGTGAACATCCAGCACCTCGAGAGCGTGGCCGACGCGGTGGAGGCCATCACCGGCATCGCCGTACGCGAGCGGGTGCCGGACTGGGTGGTGCGGAAGGCCGACCAGATCGAGCTGATCGACTCCTCGGCGGACCAGCTCCGCCGCCGGATGCTGCACGGCAACATCTACCCGGCGGAGAAGGTGGCCGGCGCGCTGGCCGGCTTCTTCAAGACGGAGAACCTGGTGGCGCTGCGGGAGCTGGCCCTGCGGTTCGTGGCCGACGAGACCGAGGAGGAGCTCCTGGGCTACCTCCGGGACCGCCACACGCCGGCGGTGTGGGAGACCACCGAGCGGATCCTGGTGGCGGTCACCGGCGCCCCCGGCGCCGACGGCGTGGTGCGCCGGGCGGCCCGGATGGCGCGCCGCTCCAAGGGGGAGCTGCTCGTCCTCCACGTGCTCGGGGCGGACGACCGGCCCACGGCGGGGTCGGCGGCGGAGGCGTCCCTGGCCGCCGTTCGGGCTCTGGTGGACGACGTGGACGGGGCCTGGCACGAGGTCCCCGGGGACGACCCGGCCCGCGCCGTGGTGGCGTTCGCCGACCGCCACCACGTCACCCAGATCGTGGTGGGGGCCACCCGCCGGAACCGGTGGGAGGAGCTCGGGCGCGGCTCGATCGTCCGGAAGGTGCTCCGCTACGCCGCCGAGGCCGGCATCGACGTCCACGTGATCGCCCGGCGCGACGCGGCGCGGCAGGAGCAAGGGCGGGCCGGGCAGGAGCTCGAGGAGGAGGTGGGCAGTGCCGGTTGACGAGGAGCGGCTCGACGCGCTGGTGGACGGCCTGCTGGCCGACCTCCCGCCGGCCGCCACCGAGCCGCCGGCCTTCATGGGGGAGCAGTTCGACCGCGGCCTGGCGTGGGTGCACTTCCCCGAGGGCTGCGGCGGCCTGGGGCTGGCGCCGGCGGACCAGCAGCACGTGGCGCGCCGGCTGCAGCGGGCGGGCGCGCCGGCGGCCGGGCTGCGCAACCTCATCGGCTACGGCATGGTGGCGCCGAC
>JBOGGH010000623.1:0-2120 GCA_050743905.1 Acidimicrobiales bacterium | reverse complement strand
CGGTGACCGCGCCCACCACCGGGAGCTCCCAGGGGCCGTGGTAGGCGGCGTCGACGGTACGCACCCGGTCGGCCCACGGCCCGACATTGACCGCGCCGGGCTCGCCAAGGTTGAGCAGCACCGGCTCGGCCTCGTGGAGCAGCGCGTACACCCGCAGCGGGCCGCCCGCGGCCACGACGTCGAGGTCGGGCATGCGCCGGCCCAGCAGGGGGTGGCCCGGACCGAGGTCGTAGCGGACGTCCAGCCCGGAGACGATCCCGGCCAGCCGCCGGCGGACCTCGTCCACGGTCGCCAGCTCCGACACCAGCTCCACCAGCGCCTTGGTGCGGTCGTCCCCGCGCTGGAGGACGCCGAGGGCCATCGTGTGCCGCAGCGCGCCGGCGGCGACGGGGTGGCGCTCGTCCTGGTAGGTGTCGAGGAGGCCCTCCGGGGAGGTGCCGTGGACCACCTGGGCCAGCTTCCACCCCAGGTTCACCGCGTCCTGCACGCCCAGGCTGAGGCCCTGCCCGCCCACCGGGTAGTGCACGTGCGCCGAGTCGCCGGCCAGCAGGACCCGTCCGGCGCGGTAGGCCGCGGCCTGGCGGGTCATATCGGTGAACCGGGAGATCCACGTGGGGCTGTGGGCCCCGAAGTCGGTGCCGTACACGGCCACGAGCGCCCGGCGCAGGTCCTGGAGGGTGGGCTCGCTCCGCGGCCCGAGGTCCTTCTCGGTCACCACCACCCGCACCGTCCGCCCGTCCTCCATCCGGTGGAGGCCGTGGACGCCGACGGCGTCGTGGCGCACGCCCGCCGGCGGCTCCTGGGCCACCTCGACCTCGGCGATCAGGCTGCTCTTGGTGGCGTCCCATCCGGGGAACCCGATGCCGGCCGCCCGCCGGACCACGCTGCGTCCCCCGTCGCAGCCCACGAGGTACCGCCCGCGCAGCGAGCCCCCGTCGGACAGTGCCACGTCCACGCCCCTGCCGTCCTGGGCGAAGCCCGTCACCTCACGCCCGCGGAGGACCCGCACCGGCAGCTCGGCCACCCAGCCGGCCAGGATCCGCTCGATGGCGTTCTGCCAGATCCCCAGCGAGTACGGGTGGCGCGTGGGGAAGTCGCTCATGTCGAGCACAGTCGTGCCGATCATCACCGCCTGCGCCACCCGGCCCCCGGCCAGGAACCGGTCGGCCACCCCTCGCTGGTCCAGCACCTCGATCGTGCGGGCGTGGAAGCCGCCGGCGCGCGAGCCCACCAGCTCGTGGTCGGGTCGCCGCTCCACCACCGCTACGTCCACCTTCGCCAGCGCCAGCTCCGCCGCCAGCATCATCCCCGTGGGCCCGCCCCCGGCGATCACCACCGCGTGCTCGTCCATCCGCCACCCCTTTCCGTGCCCTCGCTACCGCTCCGGGCCGGAGATCCTGCGCACCGCGGAGGCCCTTGCCGCAAGCGGCCGGCGGGCGGTACGGTGAGGATGGCGGGGTACGCGTTGGTGGCGGGCGCCGGACGGAGCCGGACGGGGGCTCGGGTCCCTACCTCGTTCCCGTCACGCCGCCTCGGCCCGGAGCACTTCAGCGACAGGCTGCCGGGCGCCGGCGCGTGCCGGGATGGCGGTGAGCGCGGCCACCACGGCGACCGTGAGCACCACCACTGCCACCACCCCGACGGCGGAGGGCGCGCCCGAGCTGTGGTGCCCGACGGCGGCGTACAGCCCGATGCCCACCGGGACGCCGGCCACGGCCCCGGGCAGGGCGGAGAGGAGCTGGGCGAGCACCACGGCGAGCGTCGCCTGCTCGGGCGACGCGCCGAGCGCCCGCTCCACGGCCGTCACGTGCCGCGCGTCCTGGACCGTGGCCCACGTGACCAGGACGGCGTTGACCAGCGCCAGGAGGACCAGGGCCACGGTGAAGACGAGCATCACGTCCATGCCCCGCTCCCACAGTGGGTCGCCGGGGCCGGAGAAGCGGTAGAGGCCGCCGAGGCCGCCCGAGGTGTCCAGCGAGCCGGCGTGCTCGCGGAACATCAGCACGGCCACCAGCGCGCCCACGGTCACGGCAATGCTCGCCGCGCTCAGCACGGCCCGGCGCCGGCGGCGGCTCTCCAGCCGCACGGCCAGCAGCAGCGGCACCGGCAGGCGGCTGGAG